>JAQCDH010000031.1 GCA_027620815.1 Bacillota bacterium
AGTATTCTAAAAACATCACGATAGCAGTGCTTTTAACAATCATCATTGTCGGGTTATTTATTTTATTAATTGAATCTGGACCTGGATTTTTCTTTAGTTTATTCTTACTTATTATTCCAGTATTTTTTTCAATGAAAGCAGTTGGAATATCTTATAAATTTAAAGAAACAATCAAAAACGAACTCGTCCATCTTGTTTTAGAAGATAAATTTGACGATGTGTATTATGACCGTCATCAATCGATTCCTCAATCAGTGATTGATCAAACAGGGCTTGTTAAAAGACCAGACCGATATTCAGGAGAAGATTACATTAAAGGTACTTACAAGGGTGTATCTTTTGAAGTGAGTGACGTCAACTTAAGGGAAAGGCAAGAACGTGTTGATTCTAAAGGGAATCGCACCGTATCCTACCCTACCTACTTTAAGGGTCGTTGGTATGTTTATAAATTTCCAAAAAATTTCAAAGGCACATTAAAAATATGCGAAACGTATCCAAACGAAGCAAAAGGTCTTGAAAAAGTAGAAACTGAAAGCATCGCATTTAACAAAAAATTTAAATTATACGCTTCAGACAAACAATACGCATTCTTTCATCTAACACCCATTATGATGGAAAAATTATTAGAATTAGAAAAACTTCATCGTGGAAGTATTTACTTTTATTACTCAGGTAATGAACTTCATATTGGTGTCAATGACTCACAAGATTACATGGAAATCCCATTCAGAAAAGCTATTGATGAAAAAGCAATGAAAGATTTTGAAGGTGATGTTGATTTAATTCCAGCTATTATTAATGAACTCAAACTTACTTCAGATAAATTTAAAGAATAAATAAAAAAGGAGATTAAAATGGATCCAATATTAATTTTAGGTATTATTGTAGGGGTTATTCTTATCGTATTAATTTGGTTTATAGCCTTACAAAACAGTTTTAGAACCATGCTTGTCAAAATTGATGAGTCAGAATCAGGTATTGATGTTGCATTAACACAACGGTTTGATATGTTAACCAAAATGTTTCAAGCAGCAAAAGGGTACATGAAGTTTGAAAAAGATACACTTGAAAGTGTTGTGAAACTTCGTCAACCTCAACATGCAGACAGCATTAAAGATAAAGAAGCATTCGCAAATGAAGTTTCTAGAGGGTTATCAGCAATCAATATTGTTGTTGAACAATACCCAGATTTAAAAGCTTCACAAAATATTCTTAAGTTACAAAATTCAACTGCTGAAATTGAAGAAAACCTTCAAGCAGCAAGACGTGTTTATAACTCAAATGTGTCAATGTATAACCAAAAAATCGTCACTTTCCCAAATAGTGTTGTTGCAAATATGGGTAAATTTTTAAAGAAAGAATTTTTCGAAGCAGATCCGCTTAAAAAAGCTGATGTCAATTTTGAATTTTAAAAAACGCAAATTGCGTTTTTTTTTATCAAAAAATTCATGATTACACAATTGGTTTTCATTGAATAAATCGGCTTTTTATAGTATGATAATGTAGATAAGGACGTGACTTATGTTTAAAAAACTATTTGATCCATCAAAACGATTTTTAAAGTCAGCAAAGCTCATCGCGAACCAAATTGTGGCTTTAGAAAATGAGATGGAACAACTCAAAAATGAAGATTTCATATTAAAAACAGAAAGTTATAAAAAACGAATCCAAGAGGGCGAAACCTTAAAGTCACTTCAAGTTGAAGCGTATGCACTTGTTCGTGAAGCGTCAAGACGCGTCACAAAGATGTATCCATATTACGTACAATTACTTGGTGCGATTGCGATTTTTGATGGTAATATTGCTGAAATGAAAACAGGTGAAGGTAAAACATTAACCTCTGTCATGCCAGCATACCTACAGGCATTAAGTGGTCAAGGGGTTCATATCGTTACTGTCAATGAATACTTAGCCAAACGTGAAGCTGAAGGAGAAATTGGAGATATTTTCCGCTTTTTAGGTTTAACAGTTGGGCTAAACGTTCGTGAACTTACAAGAGAACAAAAAAGACAAGCCTATGATTGTGATATTCTATATTCTACAAATAGTGAACTAGGTTTTGATTATTTACGTGATCACATGGTCTTATATGCAAAAGAAATGGTTTCTCAACGCGGGTTAAATTTTGCAATCATTGATGAGATTGACTCCATTTTAATTGATGAAGCAAGAACGCCCCTCATTATATCTGGTGGTGCTAAAAATAATCAAAATTTATATCAAGCTACAGACCGTTTTTCAAAATCATTACGTGATGAAGATTATGAGATTGATGTTGAATCAAAAACCATTGAACTCACACAATCAGGCATTGCAAAAGCTGAAAACATTTTTAAAATTGATAATTTATATGATTTAAAATATGTCACACTCGTGCATCATATCAATAACGCACTGCGTGCCAATTATTTGATGTTTAAAGACAAAGAATACGTTGTTGCAGAGAATCAAGTCCTTATTGTTGATCAGTTTACTGGTCGTATTTTACAAGGACGTCAGTTTTCTGAGGGACTTCATCAAGCGATAGAAGCAAAAGAAAATGTCACCATTAAAAAAGAAACAGTCACCGTTGCGACGATTACTTATCAAAATTTCTTTAGAATGTATAAAAAACTTTCAGGGATGACCGGTACTGCAAAAACGGAAGAAGAAGAATTCAGAGACATCTATAATATGGAAGTCATTGAAATTCCAACGAATGAACCACTCATTAGAAAAGATGAACCTGATTATCTATTTGCATTAGAAGAAGCAAAATTTGATGCGCTCGTGAATGAAGTAGAAAAAAGACATCTTAATGGTCAACCAATACTCATTGGTACGATTGCTGTTGAAACCTCTGAAGATTTATCAGTGATGCTTAAAAAAAGACGTATTCCTCATGAGATACTTAATGCGAAAAATCATCAACGTGAAGCGGATATTATTGCAAAAGCTGGACAAAAAGGTGCCGTCACAATCGCAACCAATATGGCAGGTCGTGGAACAGACATTAAACTAGGTGAAGGTGTCGTTGAATTAGGCGGTCTTGCAGTCATCGGTTCAGAGCGTCATGAATCAAGACGTATTGATAATCAATTACGAGGACGTGCAGGACGTCAAGGAGATCCAGGGTACTCTAGATTTTATTTATCTGCTGATGATGAACTCATGGTTCGTTTTGGTGGTGAAACGTTTAAACAACGCATGATCATGCTTGAACGCTTAAATGCAAGTAGTGATGAGCCACTTTCTTCAAAAATCTTTACAAGGTTTGTAACCAATGCCCAAAAGCGTATCGAAGGTAATAACTATGATTCACGTAAAAACATACTCAAGTATGATGATGTTTTAAGGAAACAGCGTGAAATTATTTATAAAGAAAGACGTGATGTCTTACTTTTAGAATCGATTGAACCTCAAGTGTTGAACTCGATTAACCGTACATTAGCTTTAGAAGTTAAACAATACACAAGTCAAGTCGACAAAGATGTAAATGTTGATACGGATGCACTTTTTCAACATACTACAAATACGTATTTTAAACCGAATGTGTTAACGAAAGACATGATTGATCATCAATCACCTGAAACCATTGAAAAAGTAATTTTAGATCTTGCGCATCAAGAAATGACGTTCAAAAAAGAAAACACACCGATTGCTGTTTATAACGAATTCTTAAAAGTCATCATGTTACGTGTCATTGATACATACTGGACACAACATATTGATACCATGAGTGAATTACGCCAAGGTGTTTCTTTGCAGTCATATGGCCAAAATAATCCTCTTACGATGTATCAACAAGAAGGTCTTAGACTTTTTAATACGATGATTTTAAATATTTCAAAAGATGTTACAAGATTTGCACTGCGTGCACATATTCAAATGGACGCTCAAAGAGAAGAAGTTGTAAAAAATACATCGACCAATCAAGGTCAAATGGATGCACCAAAAAAACCGAGAAAACCAAAAGTAAGACGAAATCGCAACATGAGAGGACGACCATTTTAATTTATGATTGAACGCTATGAGCTTAATAAATGGTTAGAGTCTTTTCAAACACGCATGGAAGATATCCATAAAGCCATTAAACCCAATGATATAAAAGCTTCACTTCAATCACTTTCAGATGCGATGCAAGCACCTGATTTTTGGTCAAACACAATTGAAGCGAAACGTGTCACAAAAGAGTCCTCTCGTTTAGAAAAAAAATTAAGCACGTATGTATCACTTGAAAGTGTTTTTGAAGATATTAAAATGCTCGCTGAAGAATCTAAAGAGGATGAAGAACTCTTTGAATTATTAGAAACTGAGATGTCATCTTTCGAAAAAAAGATGAAGGCGTATGAAATAGAAGTCTTACTATCTGGACCCTATGATGACCACGATGTTTTACTAGAAATTCATCCAGGTGCAGGTGGTACAGAATCTCAAGACTGGGCGGATATGCTTTACAGAATGTATCAACGCTATGCTCAACGTCATGGTTATAAAGTGGAACTTTTAGATTATTTAGCTGGCGAAGAAGCGGGTATTAAGAGTGTGACCATCAGAATTAAAGGGGATTATGCTTACGGATACTTAAAAGCAGAACATGGCGTTCACCGTTTAGTACGTATATCTCCATTTGATTCCAATCAAAGAAGACATACATCTTTTGCATCCTGTGAAATCATGCCAGAACTTGATGATGATGTCGAGATCGATATCAAAGATGAAGATATTAAAATTGATGTGTACCGTTCAAGTGGCGCAGGTGGTCAATCTGTGAATACTACCGATTCAGCGGTTCGTATTACCCATTTAAAAACAAACATTGTTGTCACATGTCAAAATGAGCGTTCACAAATTAAAAACCGTGAAACAGCCATGAAAATGTTAAAATCAAAACTCATCCAAGAAGAAATCAAAAAACAAGAAATCGAATTAAAACAACTTAAAGGTGATCAACAATCGATTGGTTGGGGATCACAAATTCGCTCGTATGTCTTTCACCCTTATCAAATGGTTAAAGATCATCGAACAGATGCTGAAACTGCACTCATTCATGATGTCATGGATGGTGATATTGATGTATTTATTAATGCCTATTTAAAAGCATAAGGAGGCTATATGGAAAATAAAAGATGGTTAGGAATCTTTTTTATTGCAGCCATTTTTTTATCGTTTGCTGCGGGTTTTATAATAAAAGATATATTCCCAGATCGTCTCTTTGGCCAAGGATCTGATATTTATGAAACGATCACATCGACTCTAGAAGACAATTATTATTATGATCTTGATGATACGGTTACTTTTGAAGCGTATCTTGCTTCAATGGAAGCTATTGCGGCTGCTTACGGTAGTTATTTTAATGATCCTTATACGAGAATCGAAGCTTTTTCTAATGTGTCTTCAAACACAAATTTTGTTGGTCTTGGGATTTATATTGATTTTAAAGAGAACTTACCTTATGTGAGAGATGTCATTTATGAGGGACCTTCCTATCAAAAATTATATCCAGGTGATCAACTACTAGGTGTCAAAGATGGTGTTGATTTTACAACACTTGATTCTGTTGAGAGTGTTAGAAATTCGCTTTTTGATTTAGCAACAATGAATCAAACGGTTATTTTTCAAGTAAAAAACGCTTTAGGTACAACAAGAGAAGTTTCAATTACTTATGATTTGATTGATGATACTAATGTTACAGCGCATCAATTTAAAGATACCAATATCTCTTATATTTCAATTCAACAATTTAACCCATATATCAACGAAGATAACATTGGAACAGCGCAAGCATTTAAAGAAACACTGAGTTATTTAGAAGCAAACGGATTAGATGAAAATGGTACCTTACTTTTGGATTTAAGAAACAATCCAGGTGGGAGTTTAACAGCGCTTCATAATCAAGGAAATTCAAGTCTTCCATCTGGTATCATTCAACAACTATTACCGTATGATGCTTCCATGAATTATTTTTCACTCATTGACAATAACGGACAAGTCACCAATTATAAAGGTGGCTTAAGTGAACCTAAACCTTATGACATCGTTGTTTTAGTCAATCGTTTTTCAGCATCGGCGAGTGAAGTACTTGCTGGCGCACTAGAATCTTATGGTTATGCTATTTATGGTGAAGAGACGTTTGGTAAATATGTCTATCAAAATCAAATTCCAATCACTGAACTGAATGATATCAGTTATGTTTTAGTATATACAGAGGGAATTTGGACATATAAAAACCAAGTCACCATCAAAGACGATCCAATTGATGTCATCCTAACACCGACATTAAAAATAGAAGATATTGATGTTTTAGGTTTTGATGAGGTAATGAAAGAAAATCATGTCTATGAAAATTTAAAAGATATCATGAGAATCTTTAACTTATATTATGATGTAGACTTAAGAGTAGATGGGTATTTTGATCAAGCAATATCGAATGTGATTAAAAACATTCAACAACAATCATCTTTAACTCAAACTGGAGAGATCGACTTTGAAACATTTCAAGTGATTTATGATCTTTACTTAAAAGTTCAATACGACATCAGTTATGATCAAGAAGTCGAGTATGTGGTCGAGCTTTTATCATGAAAACAATTACCAATTACCATTTTAAAAATGAAGACGTGCATGTAGAAATAGAAAGTGAAACACTTATTATTTCTTATGCACTTTTTTTGAAATATCAACTAAAAATAGGAACGGAATTCACGCCATCACTTAAGGAAAAAATCGAAAATGATGTCTTATTTGAGCACTTATATTTAGAAGCAAAAAAGTATTTAAAACGTATGAGAACAAGTGATGAAGTAAAAACTCACTTACTTAAAATATCTCCTAAAGAAGGGATCATTAAACAAGTAATCGCAGATTTAAAGGATAAAAAATATCTTGATGATCAAAGCTACATCAGTAGATACATGCAAACCCACGAGCATTATGGTCCTAATAAATGTTTGTTTGAACTCATGAAAAAAGGGATTAAAAAAATTGAGATTTTAGACATATTAAAAACCATTGATTTTGATTCGAAACTTCAAGATGTCATTTCGTTATGCAGTAAAAAAAATCAAAAGTTATCTCATCAGAAAAAACTTCAAAAATGTTTTATGAATGCGAGTCAATTAGGATATGAGCAAAGTCAAATTCAAGCCGCTTTAACGAATATAGAAAAAGCGCCAATTGATGAAGCAACGTCTTTACAAACATTTTTTATAAAAACGTCTAGAAAACTCAAAGGGAGTCCCTATGAGAAATGTCAATCATGGATTAAAAAAGCAATGCAACATGGCTACTGTTATGAGGATGCTAAAATATATTGTAAGGAAATAGATGATGAAACGACTATATAACGCTACATTTTATACAATGAATGAGATGGAAACACTGAATGAACTCTATATTAATGAAAAAGGCTTAATCATTGATTCACCAATACAAGATGTTGACATCGAACATATCGATATGCAAGGTCAATTTATATATCCTGCATTTATTGATTGTCATCTACATTTAATGGGTTACGGACAATTTTTATCTAGACTTCATGCAAAAGGTATTCCTTCAAAAGAAGCACTTATCCAATTTATATCTGTTCATATGAATCCATATATGATTTATATTGAGCATTATAAACCGTGGATGAATATTCAAAAAGCCGATTTAGATGTAATATCCAATGATATTCCAATTTATCTAAGACATGAAGATTATCACGGGATGACTTTAAATTCAAAAGCACTTGAAATCATGGATTTTATGTCTGAAGACGGTATCTTAAAAGAAGAAGATGCAACCAAAGCACTTCAATCCATTCCTAAACATGAGATAGAGACACTCACATCTTTTTTACTTAAAGCGTATCATCAACTGAATAAGTATGGCATTATTGGTGGACATAGTGATGATTTATATTATTTTAACGGTTATCATGATACATTAGAAGCTTTTTTTGATGCGAGTCAAAAACATCCATTTTATAATCATTTACTTGTACATCATCGTACATTACATGATCATGTCAACAATCCAATTGTTCAAAATGATTTTGTTGAACTTGGTGCGGTGAAAATGTTTTATGATGGCACAACAGGTTCTAAAACAGCACTTATGTCAACGCCTTATTTTGATCAAAGCTTTGGTATGCGTATCATGGATAAAGACGTCTTCAAACATCAAGTGAGACTTGCAAGAGAGGCTCAAATGCCAGTTGCTGTTCATGTGATTGGTGATCAAGGGCTATTAGAAGTCGCTGAAATATTAAAAGAAATCCCTGTTAAAAAAGGACG
>JAQCDH010000032.1 GCA_027620815.1 Bacillota bacterium
TTCACCCAGCATTGTCTCCATATAAAGTTGCAATCTTACCGCTTATAAAAAAACTTCATAAAGACCAAGCCTTTAAAATCTATCAACAATTATCTAAATCATTTGATGTCACTTATGATGATACGCAAAACATTGGTAAACGATATCGTCGTCAAGATGCGATTGGAACTTATTTTTGTATCACAGTTGATCATGAAACCGAAATCGATCATGCAGTAACTGTAAGACATAGAGATACCATGCAACAAGAACGTATTAAAATCGAGGCACTCGAATCATATATTTCTAAACATATCCAATTTTAGGAGATTTTATTTGGAAGCAGCATTACTTCAAAAAATCAACGACCAAACAAACATTGTTGATTTAGTAAGTGAATATGTCGAACTGACAAAAGCAGGTAAAAACTTAAAAGGCTTGTGTCCTTTTCACCAAGAAAAGACACCAAGCTTTTTTGTCTCACCCGAAAAAAATATCGCTAAATGCATGTCTTGTCAAACGGGTGGACAACCCATTACTTTTTATAAAGAAATTAAAGGGATATCTTTCCAAGAAGCTGCAAATCAACTTGCCGTGCGTGCTGGAATCATCATTGAAGACGTTAAAAAAGATCCATTTGATCATATTTATAAAATGTTTGATGAAACCATTAAGTTTTATCAATTTAGTTTAATGAAAACTGAAGATGGTGCACACGCCCTGTCTTATTTAAAAAATAGAGCTGTAAAAGATGAAACGATCCAATCCTATCAGCTTGGATATGCACCTAAAAAATCAAATGCGCTATATTCTTTATTAAGAGATAAAAAATATGATGTTTCTGATATGTTAAACTACGGCCTAATAAGACAAAGTGAAGAAGGCACGTACTATGATTTATTTTTAGATAAAATCATCTTCCCAATCCATAATGAAAAAGGATTTGTAGTTGGATTATCGGGACGCTCACAAAAAAAAGATGATGCAGTAAAATATATCAATAGTCCAGAATCAAAAATATTTAAAAAAAGTAATCTCATTTATCATTTATATCAAGCATTACCATCCATTAGAAAACAAAAACGAATCATTCTTACTGAAGGATATATGGATGTCATCGCCATGGACCAAGCAGGTTTTAGTGAAACGGTTGCAACGATGGGGACATCTTTAACCAAAGAGCATGTATCTTTGCTTTCACAAATCACAGATAACATCATCTTAGCGTATGATGGTGATCAAGCAGGTAACCAAGCAACACTAAAAGCCATTGAAGCGTTTAATAAAACAAAAGTGAAGCTTGATGTTTTAATATTCCCAGAACAATTAGATCCAGATGAATTCATTAAAAAACATGGTGTTGAAACTTTAAAGAATCACATAGAGCATCATTTAAAAGATCCATTTGATTACCGTTATGACATGTATAAACATAATAGAGATTTAAAAAATAGTCATGATATGGTTGCATTTAAAGATGACATCATTAAAATGATTAAAGATGCGGATCCTTCAGTTCAAGCATTATATAAAGAAAGACTTGCCATCGAATTAAATATTGATGCATCACTCATTCAAGTAAAATCAAAAAATAATCCATCTCTTCAACTTAAGAAAAAAGAGACTAAAAAAGCTTTACCAAACAGGTATTTTTTATCTGAGGTTGGACTTATTATCGCAATGATGCAAGACAAAAAATATGCTTTAAAAGCATCTAATGAATTATCTAATAATCATTTCGCTGATTCACATATGGCAGTATTAAGATATCAGATTATCAAACATTATGAAAGTCATGCTATCTTTGAGATCGAAGTCTTTAAAAAACAACTTAAAGATGATTATTTATTAAAGTTTGAGTCAAATGTGTTAAATGACTTGGATTATATCAAAAAACTTAAAAAAGATGATAAAATGGTTGAAGAGTATATTGCTTTTATCAAGCAATCCATTACGCAAAGACGTATTGATAAACTCATTGAAAAAAGAAAAGAACATCCTGAAAATGCAATTTTGTATGTTTCAGAGCGAGATACGCTTATTAAAAACATGAACGGAGATATTAAATCTTAATGGATATTAAAGACATTCTTAAAAATTTATCTAAAGTTGCAGGAAAAGAAGGTTTCATTTCTCAAGAAGCTGTTTTAAATTATGCACCACTTGATTCAGATTTATATTATGAAATCGAAAGAGAACTTTTAAACTTAAACATTGATATCATTGATGCTGAAGATGAAGAAACAATAGACATTGATGTTCAATCCCATGACGAAGACGATGAAGATGATAAAGACGATAAAGATTTAGACATTGAACCTGATGAAATGTCACTTTCAGATTTAGACATTGATGAACCGATAGATTTAGAAACTGATTTAGATACGATTGCCCATTCAGTCAAAATTGATGATCCAGTACGTATGTATTTAAAAGAAATCGGTCAAATCCCACTATTAAACATTCAAGAAGAAAAAAAATATGCTGTGATGGTTGCCGAAGGTCAATATGCAAAAGAACAGCT
Source organism: Bacillota bacterium (assembly GCA_027620815.1). GTDB lineage: Bacteria > Bacillota_I > Bacilli_A > Acholeplasmatales > Acholeplasmataceae > UBA8290. The sequence goes on from JAQCDH010000032.1 coordinate 2,504, forward strand.
TGACTCAGTCGCTGCTGGTGAAATGACGTATTCAGAAGAAGAACAACAACACTTAAAAGATGCATTAGATAAAGCTCAATATGCTAAAAGTAAACTCGTTGAAGCAAATTACCGTTTAGTTGTATCCATTGCAAAAAAATATACGAATCGCGGACTTCTATTTTTAGATCTCATTCAAGAAGGAAATATGGGTCTCATGCGTGCTGTTGATAAATTTAACCATGAAAAAGGGTTTAAATTTTCTACGTATGCAACATGGTGGATTCGTCAAGCAATTACTCGTGCAGTTGCAGACCAAGCAAGAACCATTCGTATTCCAGTGCATATGGTTGAAACGATTAATAAGATGATTCGTATTCAAAGACAACTCGTTCAAGAGTTAGGTCGTGAACCAAATGTTGAAGAAATTGCTGAAAAAATGGGAATTACGCCAGATAAAGTTCAAAACATTCAACGTATTGCTAAAGAACCAATTTCATTAGAAGCTCATGTTGGTGAAGAAGAAGATTCGTCATTAGGTGATTTCATTAGTGATCCAAATGCCTTAACGCCACATGAATATATGTTAAAAGAAATGGTGAATCAAACACTTGATGAAGTGTTAGAAACATTAACAGACAGAGAAGAAAAAGTATTACGTTTACGTTATGGATTATTTGATGGTAAAAATCACACCCTTGAAGAAGTTGGTCGTGAATTTGGTGTCACAAGAGAACGTATTAGACAAATTGAAGCAAAAGCTTTACGCAAATTAAGAAGTCCGTCAAGACAAAACAAATTGCGTGAATTTTATTATGGTAAGAAATAAACGTATACAAGCCATTGTTGAAGCACTCCAAGGATATCACACCGTTTTAGATATTGGAACAGACCATGGATTTGTTTTAAAAGATGCACTAGATCTTCATTACATTCAAAAAGGGATTGCCTCTGATTTAAGAGAAAAACCTCTTCAAAAAGCAAAAGAACTTTTAAAAAACTATCCGGTAACTTTTTACCAATCGGATGGTTTTTTATCTATTGATGTTCCTTTTGATGTCGCAGTGATTGCTGGGATGGGAAGTTATACAGTGATTGATATCCTTAAAAGCTATCCTGAATTAAAAGAAGATCTTATTATTATGCCACATGACAACATCGATGTTTTAAGAAGATACTTAGCTGAAAACAACTTTATGATAGATTATGAGAAAATCATCTATGATAGGCATTTTTATACCCTATTTAAAATAAAAAGGGGTAAAATGATGTTATCGGAAAAAGAAATTCATACAGGATTTCATTCTGTCATAGATTCTAACTATATTTCTTATCTTAAGTATGTCATCAAGCATATTGAACATTTAGTTCAAGTGTCAAAAAATGACAAAAAGACATACTTAGAAAACATACTCACATACTATAAGGAGGTACTTCATGACATCCATGACGGAGCTACAATATATTGACCGTTTGCTTCAAATATTTAGGCGTAGTGGGATTTATGATAGACCTCATCATGAAAACTTAAATGATGCAGATATCATGGTTTTATATTGTATTGGGTTTTGCGACGATTTAAAAGATATTAAATTATCAGATATTGCCAAACGTTTAAAAGTAACATTACCTGCTGTCACGCATAAAGTTCAAACGTAAGAACAAGAAGGTTTCATTAAAAAACTAAAAGACTCGAATGATTTAAGGAAAACATACGTGAAGCTCACAGATAAAGGTGAAGCTTTGGTCATGTCTTCTAAAAAAACATATTATGACCCCCTTTTAGAAATTATTGAATCTCTTGGTGAAGAAGATAAGAATCATTTTATTCGAATATTAGAAAAAGTTTCAAACAAATAGAAAGAAGTCAACATGAAAACAATCCTCTCGTATTTAAAACCTTACCGACTTAGTATTATCTTTATTTTTATACTTGTTGGGACAAGGGCGGTCTTAACCTTATTATTACCACTTATTTTAGGACTATTAATAAATGAAGGTATTGGACTTGCAGAAGGTGCATCACCTGATACTTTTAAAATATTTTTATATAGTGGTTATATGCTTATTGCCTCGCTACTAAGTATTATTATTACAGTAGGTAGTGGGTACATGGAAACAACGATCTCATCTAAGTTTGCAAAGACGTTACGCCGTGACTATTATTTAAAAGTTCAACAATTTTCACTTACTGAAGTGGATGATTTTTCAATTGCTTCACTCATTACACGTTCAACCAATGACATTAGACAACTTCAAATGAATGTCAATACGATGCTTAGACTCATCATCTTACAACCTGTGTTTGCAGCTGGTGCGATTATCTTTTCAATTGTTCAACAACCGACTTTATCTATGGTACTCATCGCATCGATTTCAGCGCTTATTTTTATGATAGCCATTGTTTTTAGTATTGTTTTACCTCGATTTGAAAAAGTACAATTACTTGTTGATAAACTCAACCAAGTCATTCGTGAAAACTTATCTGGACTTCGCGTTGTAAGGGCGTTTAATACTCAAAAAGTTCAAGAAAATAAAATTAAAAAAGCAGCGAAAGACTCCATGGATTTAAATATTTTTGTCAATCGTGTTTTAACTGTAATGTTTCCAGTCATGTCAATAATTATGGGTGTCACATCAGTTGTCATTATTTATTTAGGAAATGAATATTTCTTAGGGGTTGTTGATGGATTTGATCCAGGTGGACTCATTGCACTTCAACAATACTCGATGCAAGCCATTTTAGCATTTATGTTTTTATCATTTACATTCATTATGATTCCAAGAGCACTCATTTCAGCAAGACGTGTTGCGGAAGTCTTAAATCGAAATATTGAAATTAAAGATTCAGAAACTGTTTATGAACTTCCTGAAACATTTAAAGGTGAAATCACGTTTCATGATGTCAGTTTCCAATATCAAGATGCCCCACAACCAATCTTAAAAAACATTTCATTTACTGCAAAAGCAAATCAAACAACAGCCTTTATAGGTTCAACTGGTTCAGGAAAATCGACGTTAATTCATTTAATACCAAGATTTTATGACGTATCTAGAGGGTCCATTACCATTGATGGCATTGATATTAGAGAAATGAAACAACACGACCTACATCAACTCATTGGGTATGTGCCACAACAAGGAATTTTATTTTCAGGCTCAATAAAGAAAAACATCTTATTTGGTCAAGATATTACAGATGAGAAAGGTATGGAACAAGCAGCAACCATTGCTCAAGCAAAACCTTTTATCGAGAGTTTTGAAGGCCAATATGACTATATGATTGCTCAAGGTGGTAAAAACGTCTCAGGTGGTCAAAGACAGTGTTTAAGTATTGCAAGAGCCATCGCAAAAAAACCGCGTATTTATATTTTTGATGATTCGTTTTCAGCACTCGATTACCAAACCGATCAAGCATTAAGACAAGCATTGAGTCAAGAAATTAAATCAACGAAATTAATTGTTGCTCAGCGCATCAATTCGATTAAAGATGCCGATCAAATTGTTGTTTTAGAACAAGGCATCATCGTTGGTATTGGGACTCATGAAAGTTTATTAAAAGACAATCAAGTGTATCAAGAAATTGCTTCTTCACAATTATCTAAGGAGGAGTTAAGTCGATCAGCCAACCACAACAAAGATCAAAAGATAAACCGACTCGTCCAATGCGTGGCGGCTTTCAAGGTATGGGATATTTTGAAAAAGCCCAAGATTTTAAAGGCACCATGAAAAAACTGTATCAGTATGTCAAACCATACATGGGGAAAGTTTTATTTTCAGGATTGATGTCCATTTTAGCCTCACTATTAACAGTGCTTGCACCTTGGTTATTAGGATTAATGATTTCTGAAGTTGCTTTAGCATTTCAAGAGAGCCGTGAACTTTTACCGATTGATATTATTTTTGGTTTACAACTAGAATTATTAAATATGTCCGTTTTAGTTATATTACTCTATTCTCTTGCTGGTATTCTAAGTTACTATCAAGCGTATTTACTCATTGGAATGACACAAGATGTGACCTATCAAATGAGACAACAAATCGCCATTAAATTAAACCGATTACCACTTTCTTATTTTGATTCTCAATCTTTTGGAGATGTTTTAGGACGTGCCACTAATGATGTTGAAACCATCTCTCAAACACTCAATCAATCTTTATCTGAAGTTTTTAGAGCCATCACCTTACTTTTAGGTGTCATGATCATTATGTTTATTTTAAATTGGATTCTCGCACTTGTTGTTTTATCAACAACAATACTTAGTTTTTATGTTGCAAGAATATTTGTGAAGCTTTCTCAAAAATTCTTTAGAAAACAAGCCAAAGCAACCGGTGATATGAGTGGACACGTTGAAGAAATGTTTAATGGCCACCGTATTGTTAAAGTCTTTAATTATCAAGAACAAGCATTAAAAGAATTCGATAACATTAATGAAGATATTTATACCACCACGTTTTATTCACAGTTCATCTCAGGCATTATGTTTCCAATGCAGTTTTTTATTGGGAACTTAGGATTTATTTTAATTGCTGGTGTTGGTGCGTTACTCGTTGTGAACGGGTCCATTCAAGTTGGGTTAATTCAAACCTTTTTAACCTATACGAGACAAATCAATCAACCGATTCAGTCATTAGGTAGTATTGCAAGTGTGCTTCAATCAACAGCTGCTGCTGCAGAACGTATCTTTGACTTATTAGACGCTGAAAATGAACCTGAAGATGATGTTGAAGTCAATCATATTCGTGATTTTAAAGGCCATGTTGTCTTTGATAATGTCCATTTCAGTTATGTAGAAGGTACTGAAGTTATTAAAGGATTTAGTGCCGATATCAAGCCAGGACAAATGGTTGCGATTGTGGGACCAACAGGGGCTGGAAAAACAACCATGGTCAATCTACTGATGCGTTTTTATGATATTCAACAAGGTAAGATTACGATTGATGGCGTTGATATTAAAACGATGTCAAGAGCAGAATCACGTGCACTTTTTGGTATGGTTTTACAAGATACGTGGTTATTTGAAGGGACCATTTATGAAAATCTTCTTTATGGTAGTGAATCTTCAAGTGAAGAAGAAGTCATCAAAGCTTCTAAATTGGCACAATCTCATCACTTTATTGAATCGCATCCTGGAGGGTATCAATTTGAACTTTCAGAAGCAGGAAGTAATATTTCATTAGGACAGCAACAACTCTTAACCATCAGTCGCGCCATGCTTGCCAATCGTCCTATGTTAATATTAGATGAAGCAACATCATCCGTAGATACAAGAACAGAAGTGTTAATTCAAGCTGCGATGGATAAACTCATGAATAATAGAACAAGTTTTGTTATTGCACACCGCTTATCAACAATTAAAGATGCAGATGTCATTTTAGTCATGAAAGATGGAAATATCGTTGAACAAGGAAACCATCAAGCACTCCTTGATCAAAGAGGTTTCTATTATGATCTTTATCAATCACAGTTTGAACATCAACAACCCTCAAATTAACGCATATTTGTCTTTACAATGAGATAAAAATACGCTATAATGTTATAGCGTATTGGTTTCAGTAGCTCAGCTGGATAGAGCAACAGCCTTCTAAGCTGTCGGTCGGGGGTTCGAATCCCTCCTGAAACGCCACTTAAAACAAAAATAAAGCCATCAATTGATGGCTTTTTATTTTTATTGATGAAACAATAACTTCTATTTAGTGGATTAAATTTTACTTGCCGTTTTGAATAGGGTCAGTATTTGGCATTAATTTATTAAGGATGAAA
>JAQCDH010000033.1 GCA_027620815.1 Bacillota bacterium
TAGGTGGTACAAACAAAGTAAAACGTATGACATTGTATAAGAAGCAAGCAATAATCATAGCACAATGTTTAGGACATCATATTAAAAAACCATCTCAAATAAAAAAAGAAACTAAAATAGATAAAGCGTATTCAATCGTATATAAAAATTATTACCAATGGTTTGAATCTTTAGGGAACGGCATGTATCAACTGACAGAATTAGGTAAAAAAGAAAACAGTATTTAACTTTATTCATGTAAAGTGATATAATGTTATTAAAGAGGTGTATGATGGCAAAATCGAAATTAAAGAATCCTATTCTGGATGAATTATTTAACTCTTTTTCAGACATAAATTCAAAAAAAGATTGGTATAAAATCTTTGAAGATTTATGTACCATACAAGAAATTAAAGATATGGCATTACGATTTGAAGTTGCTAAAAAACTTGATGAAGGATTAAGCTATCAAGTTATTAGTGAACAAACTGGCGCTTCATCAACCACCATTTCAAGAGTTGCAAAAGCATTAGGATATGGTGAAGGTGGATACAAACTATTATTAAGAAAAAAAGATTAGATGAAAATCTAATCTTTTTATTTTACTAAATTCTTTCTAATTCTTCCTGAAATAAAATCAATAATTGTAACTGTAATCACGAGTACAATAACTATTGTAAAGGTTCTATCCCAAGCACGACTTCTAATTGCAAATAGTAGTGGCGCACCAATTCCTCCTGCACCGACAAGACCGAGTGTTGATGCTGCACGCATGTTGATCTCAAATCTAAATAATGTATAACTCATAAATTCTGGCGCAATTTGAGGCAGTATGGCACGAAATAATACTTCAAGTTTGTTTCCACCGACGGATTCAATCGCTTCTTTAACTCCGATTTCCATCGATTCAATCGCTTCAGAATATAACTTACCTAACATGCCAATGGAATGAATACCTAGTGCTAAGATACCAGCTGGTGCACCAGGACCAACAATCGCAATAAAGATTAAAGCTAAGATGAGTTCAGGGAATGTACGAATCATTGTAATAATGAATTTACCGACTCTTGCTGTTTTTAATCCAACGATATTTTGAGCAGCAAATATAGAAAATGGAATGGCAAGTATTCCAGAAATAAATGTTCCTGCAATTGCAATTGCAAGTGTCTCAAGAATTGCATAAGGAAGTCCATCAATAGTCATATTTGTTAGGTAATCAAAATCAGGACTTATAATTCCTTGAAACATCCCATTTATTGTACCTTGAGCTGTAATCGCAATACCACGGTAATTAAGTGATTGAATACTCCATATTAATAAAGATATAAAAATAATGTATCCTAAAATTCTTAGAAGTCTACCTTTATCTTCTTTTTTTGGAGGCATAATAGTTGATTGCATTATTTAACTAACCTCCTTCTTAAATATGAGGAAATGTAGTCGATAATCAAAACCGTAACAAATGACATAATGACAATCATGCCTACACGGTCAAATTGTCTCCAAGCAAGAACACGTTCATAAACTTGTCCAATACCACCAGCACCAACATAACCTAAGACCGCAGCAGCACGTACATTAACTTCAAATGCATAAAGTGTATAGGATAAATATTGAGGTAGTATTTGAGGTAAGATTGCAAATCTTAATATTTCTAATTTATTTCCACCAGTGGAAATAAGTGCTTCAATCGGTCCTAAATCAATACTTTCTATGGATTCATAAAGCATTTTCGAGACGAGTCCAAAAGAGAAGATACTTAATGCAAGTACACCAGCAAAATTACCAATTCCAAAAATCGCAACAAATAAAGAAGCCATGACAAGTGCTGGAATCGTTCTTACAATATTAAGTATAAATCTTGATGGTGCTCTAAAATAAATATTTGGTGTAAAGACAGAAGAAGCGAGTAGTGCAACTGGAAAAGCAAAAAATGCACCGACCGTTGAGCCTAATATTGCCATTTGAATGGTTTCAATCAAACCTCTTATTGCATTATCAGTAAAACTCCAATCTGGTGGGAAAAACATTCTAGATAATAAACGTCCAGAATAGATTAAGTTTTGAAAAATTTCTATAACACTAAAACCTGCAAACCAAAAACTTACTAAAATAAGTAGTGCAAAAGAAACCACTTGGATGATAAATTTATGGTTCGAAGGCTTAGAAAGTGTTTTTGGGTCGATATAATGCATTAGACTTTATCTCCATCACCAACAAAATCATCGTGAGAAATTGGACGACCATATACTTTTTCTAAATCTATGATAATTTGTTTTTGACTTGCTTTTGTAACAGGTACATCGTATACAATTTCACCAGCACGGACACCAACAATACGTGTTGCATAATTGAGTGCCAAATCAACATGGTGTAAATTAGCAACGACAGTCATTCCATCTTCAGTATTTAACTTTTTAATATATGCCATTACTTCAAAGGTTGTGATTGGATCTAGAGAAGCAACAGGTTCATCAGCAAGTAGTATTTTCGCTTGTTGAGCGATACTTCTTGCAATTGCAACACGTTGCATTTGACCACCGGATAATTGAGAAGCACGTGAATAAGTTTTATCTAAAATGTCTACTTTAGATAAAGCTTGAAAAGCAATTTGTTTGTCCTCATCAGGAAACAATCCTAATATCGTTTTCCATGTAGGGTGATATGCAACACGCCCTGATAAAACATTTTGAAGAACACTCATACGTTTCACAATATTAAATGATTGGAATATCATACCTATTTGCGTTCTTAATTGTCTAAGTTTTTTACCTTTAAGTGTTGTAATATCAACAGAATGGTTTGAATCATCAAAACTTAATGTTTCTGGATTGACACCATCAAAATAAACATGTCCTTCACTAGGATCTATGATGGTATTGATGCATCTTAACAATGTTGATTTACCTGCACCACTTAGTCCTAATATAGCAACATATTCACCTTTTTTTATCGTAAGATTAATGTTTTTTAATGCTTTTACACCATTATCATAAGTTTTAGAAACATTTTCAATACGAATCATAAAGTTTTCTCCTTTTGAGTAAATAAATAGCCACCAATGGTGGCTATTTTTATTATAACATTTTGCTTAAATTTTTAGATTAAGAGAAATCCCAATCTTCTTGTCTTTCTAAGTAAGTTCTAACAATATCGTATTCTGAGTCAACAGCGACTGCATAACCTTTATGTGCGTAAATTGCATCCATAACTGCAATTTTAGTAGCATCTTCAGCAATTGCTAAGAAAGCTTCTTGAATTCTTTCTTTTAGATCAGGGTCTAATGTAGGAATGACTGCAATTGTATCATTTGGAATATTTTCTGTATCTTGTAAGAAAATCACACGATCATTGACGTCTGGATAATCACCTACAACAAGTGTACGTGCATCTTTGAAAGTGAAAGCAGCATCTGCATCGCCATTGATAACAGCTAATACAGCATTGTCATGTCCACCCGCATTAACCCAAGTTACATCAGTTTGAGGATCGATACCATTATCAGCTAGTAAGTTTGCTGGCCATACAAATCCTGAAGTAGAAGTAAATGATGAAATTGCGATTCTTTTACCCTCTAAATCAGCAACACTGGTGATTCCAGAATCTTTACCAACAATAAGTTGAGATTTATATCCATCAGTAAGTGTAGTTAATTGTTTACCATTATCATCAACGTCATAACGTAAAGCTTTTAAAATAACTTCTGCAGCACCTTCATCAGCAGCTAAAACATAAGAAGCAGGTGCTAATAAACCAACATGTACTTGGTTTGATGCCATCGCTTCAATTAAACCATTATAGTCTGTTGCAACAGTAACATTAACTTCCATACCAAGTTCAGCCTCTAATAAAGCTTCAAGTGGTCCACGTTGTGCATCTAATACTGCAGTATCTCTTGAAGGAATCAATTGCACTTCTAATACTTCTGGGTTAACATATTCAACAGCTTCACATGAAGCTAATGCAAATGTTGCCACTAAAGCTGTAACAACTAAAAATAATTTTTTCATTTTTTTCTCCCTTTTTGTTTAAATTAATTATATCATCAAGAAAAAAATTAATTTGAAACTAAAATCATCTTTACAATAATTTTACATTATAATTTAATTGTTTATAACGGTAATTGAATGTGTTAAAATGTTAGTAAAGACTATAAGGAGTTCATTATGATATTTGAATCAAAACATCAAGCCCGAGCTGATATTAAAGGCAAAGTATTACAAGGTTTTTTTGCGATTATTTTAGTGAGTATCTTTACATCTTTTGCAACTTTTCTAGTTGATCGCATCAACCCATTTCCAACACCCGTTCTAGTCATTGGCCAGAATTTTTGGGAACAAGCGAATGCCTACTCTCCTGAGTTTTTACCAGGAACCATATTTAATTTAGTAACAAGCATTGGTTTAAGCTTTTTCTTTGTAAGTGTGTTATCGATTGGTTTAAATAACTTTTTTATTAGAAATCGTCAAGAAAAAAAAATTGATGTGATGACCTCTTTATTCATGGGATTTAGATTAAAATACAGTTTAATTTTAAAAACGTTACTTTCTGTATTTGTTGCACTTGCAATTTATATCGTTCCATTATTCGCAATGATGGTAGCACGACTTTTGTTTGCATTCACATCACCAATATTAGGTACACTCATTTCAGTACTCGTCCTTGTCGGTTATATATTTCTAATCATTAAAGTATTGGATTATGCGCTCGTTACTTTTTTACTTGCAGATGAAGATGTTGTCTTTGAATCTCCAAAAGAATATTTAGAAGCATCTAAAAAAATGATGAAAGGATATAAATTTGAATTTATATTATTAGGATTCACGTTTATTCTTTGGTTTTTTGCTTCATTATTTACTGTATTCCTACTTCTTATTTGGTTATTACCATATGTCTTTCAATCTTATGCAAACTTTTATTTAAATCTTAAACCGAAACCTCAAGTTGAAAATGTAGAATTAGAAATTGAGAATGTCATTTCAGAATAATATCAATAAAAAAAAGAAGCTTATTAATAAGCTTCTTTTTTTATTTTGTTGACAAGTTTAATAAAGTAATCAATCATTGGTCCAATGGTAATCGCAAGTATCGCTGTTCCAATTGAAACCGAGCCTAAACCAATTCCGATAACTAGACCTTGAGTGATTGCAATTAGTACTGCTAATAATTCAACACCAACACGCACTTTAAAGAAGTTGTTGATATGAAGAATTTCCATAAAGGCAAATGTCATTTCATCATAAACCATCGAAGGAAACTTAGTTGTAATCATGAGTGATAATCCAAAAGGCAATAATGTTGATCCTAAAACAAACCATAATATTTGTTCAAATAAACCAGTTGGATTGATACCATTTAAAATAACGATATCCCATATGTCCATCATCGTCGCAATTCCAAAGATAGGAATGATGACAATCAAATACTTTAGATTTTTACGATAAATTAAAATAAAAGTTAATATTGTGAAATTTGTAATTAGTGAGGCTGTTCCTAAGGTAATTCCAAATAGAATTTGTGAGTGATCATTAACGGCATCCCAAGATCCTGCACCAATGGTTGATCTTAAAATAAGATTCACACCACCACCTGCAAAAAACATACCTAATAGATACATCATGATTCTTACATAAAACCATTTATTTTTTAATACTAATACATTCATATGTGCTCCTTACGTGCCATATGATTATATAAGATTATGACGTATAATTCAATCCAAATTGATAAGGAAATAAAAACTTATTAGGATCATAGGCATCTTGCCAAGATGTCATACCCCAAGTAGATGTATCTTTTGGCCATGAGTAACTGAGTTTTCCGGTGAAATCCACTTCCCCATAAAGAAGTTGAGTTAGACCGTAACCACCTTCACTACCAGGTAAAAAAGCAGCAATGAAAGTATCAAAAGCATTTAAATGGTTGTCTAAAAATAAAGGTCTTCCACTAAATAAAATACCAATGACAATTTTACCATCTGATTTTGCTTGTACTGCAAGTTCTAATGCTTGCATATTTTCAGGATGTGCATTCCCACCTATAAGAGAAGGATAGCCTTGATCACCAATACCTTCAGCATAAGGTGTTTCTGTTAAAGCAATCACAACAACATCACTTTGATCATAACTTACAAGCGTCGTTTTTTGACTGAGCCCATCTTTTAAAGAAGTACCAACATTAAATAAATTATCAGAATTTCCTTGCCAGTTGGTTGTCCAACCACCAGACATATAACCAATATGATCTGCTGCAGGACCTGCTAAATGAACTTTATGATTTTCATTGAGGGGTAATGTTGTTTCATGTTTAAGTAAGACGGCACTTTTGGTTGCTAGTTCACGAGCGAGTAACACGTGATCAAGTTTCATATCATCTGTATAAGGTAGTTGAAACGTTGGTTGATTGATTAGATTCGATTGAAACTTCACACGTAATATTCTAAAGACCGCATCATTGATTCTTTCAAGGGTAATATCATTATTATTAACCGCTAAAATCAATTCTTGATACGCTGATTTCCAATCATAGGGTTCCATCAGCATATCAACACCTGCATTCACAGAAGTGACGATTTGTTGATAAAAACTGCCTTCAAGTTGATGAATCGCATTCCAGTCACTAATGATAAAACCTTCAAAACCTAGCTCATCTTTAAGAAGTTCTTGAAGATAGATTCGACTACCATGCATTTTAATACCATTGATACTACTATAAGATGCCATGACTGTTGGCACTTTTGTTTCAATTGCCTCTAAATAAGGAGCTAAATGAACTTCTAAATTGGTGTTATTAATGATTGCATTTCCTTGGTCAATACCCATGGTACCACCATCTGCTAAAAAATGTTTAGCAGTCGGAACAATACCATAATCGATATAACCTTGTATCGCTGATTTAGTTAAGTTTTGAAAGAGTTCTGGATGTTCCCCGTAACTTTCATAAGAACGTCCCCATCCAATATGTTGATTCACAGATAAACTCGGTGCAAAATTCCAAGTAATCCCTGTTGTAAGAAGTTGTTCAGCGGTTGCTTTTGATAATGAATAGGTTAAATCAGGATCGTTAATTACACCCATATTAATTTGATGCGGAAAAATAGTCATATCATAAACATTGTTATGTCCATGGACAGCATCCACACCATATAGAAGTGGGATGCCTGAAGAAGAGGATAATGCCGCCTCTTGAAAATCTACAACCATGTCATACCACGCTCGGTAATCATCATACATATCATTAGGATGGCTTCCACCACCAGATAAAATAGAACCGATGTTATAATCTTTTACTTCATCTAAAGAGATATAGCCTCGTTCAGCTTGAATCATTTGACCAACTTTTTCTTCAAGTGTTAACGAATCAAGTAAAGTTTGAGCAAGTTCATCGCATGTACCATCATAAATATCACAAGGTGGCTCTAAATAACATAAATAACTCTCTGGGTCGTCACAAGGTAATATAGGATCAATTTCTGGAACTTGCTCGACACAACCAGCAAGTAAAATGAGTAATAAAAATGTTGTTAGTAATTTTTTCATGAAAACTCCTTAAGTATAATCTTATCACGATTAACTTCTTAATTCAAGAATTAAACTAAATAAAAAAGAATTGACTGATCAAACAATATGTGATATATTTATAACATTAAGATATATAAATATCATATTTGGAGGATTTATGAAATTAAAATTGAACTACTTAGGTTTTATAGGATTTTTATCATTAATTGGTTTATTTGGTATATTTGATTCAGAATCACGATTTACACTATCATTTCTGGCTTCTATTGGTTATTTTGGCTATTTTTTTGTAACGCCTGATGAACTCTTCAAAAAGAGAGTCTTGCAAACCTCAACCATTGTATTAGTTTTCATTTCAGTGATGATGTTAGTTTTTTATTTAGGATTTATGATCACTCGTGATGTAAA
>JAQCDH010000034.1 GCA_027620815.1 Bacillota bacterium
TTTATATAAATCTCTTTCTGAAGTGGGTTCTAAAACATAGTGATCGTGATCGATTACTAAATGACCAGCAAAAAAAGGGGTAATAAAACCTTTAAGCCCCTTTCGATTCATGAGTGGGAAATATGTCCCTTGATTATTTTTGATGTGTTGTTTTTTAATCATTGTCGCCCCTCTTTGGAAACCGATTTCCTAATCTATTATAAATAAAATCAGTTCAAATGTAAAGGGTTACATTTTTTTTATGTAAGAATTAATGTTTGGATACTGTGAGGGGGTAAAAATGTATCAAATTGAAGCTTTTGATGGTTAGAAAAAACATGTTTTGTGTCATCACTTTCATTCATTAAGACAACAACAGATTTACCATCAGGTCTTATAAATACATTGTGTAAAATATTGTTTGAAGATGAATGTCTTCTTCTTGATCCTTTAGGAACATGTTTTGAAAAATGTTGAATATAGTAATATGACGGATTAAAAATTGCTTTTTCAGGAAATACATCAACCATGACTGGTGAAGAACACAAGTTATTCACGTGATTGGGTCCACCAGTTGTATCTAAAAATAAGTTCCAATCAATGTATCCTTCTGTCCCATTAAAAATGTCATGCATCATGTTTTTCCCGTACCTTTCAGCGACGTCATACGAATGAAGATGTGGACCACCTTCTTGACATCCTTCTGTAAAAAGGAGATGCTTCTCTTTAAATGCATCATGTGTTTTTTTAACTTCTAAAAATTGTTGATTGTCATACCAATGAAATGCAATACCATAGACATAGGATGCCGCTTCAACGTCTTTTAAAATATGAGAAGCACGTTCAAACATCTCATCACGGTTATGATCCCAAATGTAAATCTTAGTATCAAGGTTTGCATCTTTTAATGTTTGACCTAAAGTAAGAACCATTTGTTTCTCATCTTCAGCATCATATAAACAAGATTCCCATCTTTGATTAGCCATCGGCTCATTTTGAATGGTTAACGCTTTTATGTTGATGCCTTTTTCTTGATACGCAATGATAAATTTAACAATGTATGTCGCCCATAACTTATAATATTTTTTTAAAAGTTTTCCACCTTTAATGGCCGATTGATTATCTTTCATCCAATAAGGGGGTGACCATGGAGATGCAAGTATTTCAATGTCTTTTCCAGCAATTTTTTGAGCTTCTAATATCACATCAATAATGTGTTGATCCCTAGAAATATCAAATGATGCTAAGGTTTCATCATAAGCATCGACATAATCATAGGTCGAAAGTCCAAAATCACTACTGTTAATTGAAGCTCTTCCTAAAGTATAACCAATACCTTCTTTTGGGTCAAAATAGGCTTTGATCAGTGTGTTTCTCACATCTTTGTTGATACGACTTAGATTATAGGCAGAAGCTTCTGTATTTGTAAAACCAAATCCCTGCATGGTTTGATCAAAATCATCATGGATGATGATTTCCTCGTGATGCTTTGTATCAACTTGTGTTGGCGTAATTGCTTCATGTCTTTTACCTAGTTTCGATGTTTCAAATATTTGAATCATTGTGTTCTTCTCCTTAATATGATACTAATGATTACAGCAAGCACAAGATCGATACTTGCAAAAATCAAAAGTCGATTAATTAGTGTTTCAGTAATTGCTTCATCAGCGTTGATACGCGCTTCTATTTCTTCATCAGACATGCCTTCAACAAATGTTTCTAATTCAAAGTCGTGCGCAACAGTTACTTCCGTATCTATAATAAGATTTCCATCATAATCATAAAGATGGACTGTTCCATTTAAATCTTCTTCTATCGTGAGCGCATAATAATAAAATCCAAGTGTTTCAATACCTACACTGAGGGCATAATCTTTTAATGATGGATCTTCTTTAGAATCAAATTGTAATGAAAGTGCATCTAAAACGAGTTGACTTTCATCATTTCTATCGGATACTTCATTAGCATAGTTGATGCTTTCTTTTTCTTGTGGGATGACAAATATTACAAGTTGGTGTAAATCCAATCCCTCATTTGAACCTAACGCTAAAATAATTTCTACGACATATAGGGCTGTTTCTTCTCTATAAATAGGCTTATATCCACGTGTTGAATAACGCGTGAATTCACGAATATCTTTTGTTTCATAAACTTCATTTGTAAGTGATATGAATGCTTCATTGGTTTTTTCTTGAGAAATTTGAAAAAGGGTAATTAAATAAATGATTGCTCCAAATAATAAACTAATGATTAAATAATAAATGACCCATCTTTTCATAGAAATTGACCTTTTTTATTCATGATTTTACAAGCAGTCCCTAATAAATATATGTGTTGATCATGAATGAAGATGGCACCATCATCTGGAATGGCATACATATCGATGTGTTTTTCATGAACAACTCTTCGAATCGCTTTATCTTGTTGATTACGTCTTCTGTAATGAACACTAATATCAAAGCCATCAAGATAACCCAATCCTTGAATATATTGAAATTTATCATAGTCATCATCTTTATAAAGATGCGGTTTTTTTAAATGAATCATAGCACCCGCTGAGGAACCTATCGTAAGCCCTTTAAATGCTTTTAACGGTTGAATGAGTTGATGTTTGTCAAACCGTTTCATCATTTGATCTGGCGCACCACCTGGAAAATATAAAACGGTTGCTTCACTTATTTTTTTGAGTCTTGTTTCTTTGTCATCACGATAATAATTCAAAAATTGAATGTCATGGATGTGATACATTGCAAACTGTCGCTTCATTTTTAAAACATATTCATTTTGATCATCATAATATGTCTGATAATGGTCCTCTGTAGGAAACCAAAGATCAAAAAAAGAATATAAAATAACTAAAACTTTATCATTTTGTGTGAGGTGTTTTTTCATTTCTGAATAAACATCTGGATGATCTAAAATGGTTCTACTTAATAATAAATGTTTCATTATTCCTCTTCTAATAAAAAAGCCCATAGGGCTTATTGATTTTGTTTAACCTCACCTTGGCCAAGTTTATAACCATAACCCCAAACAGTTTCAATGACCTGTGGATATTTATCATTTAATTCTATTTTTTTTCATAAAGTGCTGACTCGACTTCATAAAGAATTTCACCAAAAAAAAGATGTTTTGTATTCGGCAAAATAAAAGCAACAATATGATTTTTTTGTTGGGTCATCGAGCGTGCAATTTCATTTGGCTTAAAGCCGAGTTCTTTAATGACTTTTTCAATACGTTCTTTTGTTTCTTGTTTAACATAACCAGACTGGTTGATGACTCTAGAAAAAGTCGCAATTCCTACACCAGCTTTAAATGCGACCTCTTTAATACTCGACATAATGACTCCTTGTTGATATTATAACTTAATTTTATGGAAATCTTTCCATAAAAAAAATCGTATGACTACGATTTTAATTGTTTGATGACTGTTAGTGCTTCTTTTAAAACATCTTCTTCACTCTTGTTGTTTGTATCAATGACGTGATATGGAATGCCATACACAGAACATTGTGATACGATTTTTTGAGTGTAATCAGAAATCAATGCTTGAAAATAGGATTGATTCAATTCAAAGTTTTCAATTTCTTGTTCACGTCCACGTTTAAGTACACGTTCTTTAAATTGATCCCAATTCACATCTAAAATAATATAGACATCAGGATGTTTAATTTGATTCATATAAGAATGGAAAACACCATTATACATGTTCATGATGGTAGGCATATTTCTTAAATTATGATAGGCAAATAACCAATGCTCAATGAGATCGCGATCAACAATAAAATTGCCATCGTATTTTTGTTGGTTCAGCCAATGATTATGAATAAAATAAATTTGCAAAAGCATTTCTACGTTATCTTTTTTTTCATATAACCACTTTAATAGTGTGTTAAATACTTCATCATCTTTTTCAAATTCTTCCATCACTGGTAACTCTAAAGCTTCACCTAGATTTTTAACAAGTGTGGACTTTCCAGATGCAATCATACCACCAACTGAAATTTTCATGATTTCTCCTTTAATAACTTTCCTCTTTGATAAGGTTTTGGAAACTCGAATTTCTCGATATGTCTTAAAAAATAAAACGGATCTCTAAGTAACAACCGACCATAAAATACCATATCACAATCATCATGTTGAAGCGCTTCTTCACCTTCTTCATGATTACTTAAAAGTCCGCCACCAATGGTTTTAATAGATAACTCATGTTTGATTTTACGTGCCAAAGGTAACTGATATCCAGATGCTAGTGTTACAATATTTGGTCTAATATTACCACCACTACTTATATGGATAAGATCAATACGAGAAAGATCACATGCTTTAAGTATCTTGATGACATCATCAATATCAAATCCATCAGGATGATATTCAGTGCCACTTATACGTATGGAGATACTTTTATGTAGTGGCCATACTTGATAAATTGCTTCTATAACATCTTTTAAAAATTGATGTTTGACGCCGTAATGATCGTCTCTTTGATTACTTAAAGAAGACATGAATTGTGAGATTAAATATCCATGTGCAGCATGAATCTCAACCATATCAAATCCAGCCTCATTTGCTCTGATCGCTGCTTTTTGAAAATCGCTAATTGTCTCTTTAATATCTAATAAACTCATTGCTTTAGGAAGTTCATCTTTTCCATCCATTTTGATTTGAGATGGTGCAAAAGGATATTGACCCACTGATTTTCTACCTGCATGATTGATTTGAATGCAAGACGTACTTCCAGCTTCTTTGATACGTTCTGAAATGACTTTTAATCCTTGGATATGATCATCTGACCAAATCCCTAAATCATTGACAGAAATACGACCATGTTTACTAATTGCAGTTGCCTCTACCATGACAAGCCCAATACCACCCAGCGCGTGCATGTAATAATGTGCTTCATGAAAAGGTTTAACGACACCAGTATCATCAGATTGATACATGCACATCGGTGCCATAACAAGTCTATTTTTTATTTGAATATGTTTCAGTTTTAATGGGGTTTCTAGTTTCATTTGCATATAAATATAGTATCACGAAACACAATAAAATTAAACTGAAAAAAAAGATAAATCGTATGATTTATCTTTTTGTAACTTCTGGTTTTAATAATCCGCTATCTAATGCTTCTGGATAAGGATAAGCTTGTTCTCTCATCCGTTTATGTAATACGAAAATGACACCTTTATTGACATCAATACGTGTAATGACACCAATCTTTTTTTCACCTTCAATTTTTACTCGTTCACCAATTAAATACGTAATGTTATTCCAAGACATGTTTTCCACCTCTCATCTATTATACATTAATTTGACATTTTATATGTTACTTTTTCAAACACTTGTTGCTTTGTAAGTTTTTTATAGATTGGCCCTTCAATAAGGGTTAATAATTCTTTTTGTAATTGTTGTTTAATTTCCTTTGTTAACACATTTCTAATGATAAACTCGATTTGAAATGATTGCATCATCGTTTGAATAGATTTTAAATACAACATCATTTTCTCATCAGGATACTTAACATCAAAATGTAATGCTTGAACTGGGTAATATAAGGCTACTTTTAATGAACTCGTTTGAATACCAATCCCTAAACCTAGTAAGTCTTTAATTAAATTGATGTAAGTGGATGCTTTTAAATCACCAATGATGTTGATATGAATGATCTGTTTAGGGATTTTATATTGCATCATATATCTTGTAATAAATGCATTAAAATTAGGGTTTTTAATTGTTTCTGCATCAATTGGAACAACAATCTTAATATAACTACTTGTCTCTGCATAAAGTTTAATGAGCATTTCAAAAACGACTTTAATATGCGCCATATCTAAATCGAAAAGTCGATGACGTTTCTTCGCGATTAATACCATATCTTGATGTGACACATTTAAATTTTTTAAATAAATAAAAGACTCATACATCCACATCTTATTAGATGATTGATCAATGATTTGATGAAATCCAATTTCAAATTGATCATGATTCATCGCTTCATGCATTTGATCAAGTAAGTATTGTTCTTTTAAATCATGTTCATAATCTGAGTAGGCAAAATCATGACGCTTATTCGATGATAATTTTGCTTGATATAAGGCAATATGAAGATAATGCATGATCGACTCAAAATCTTGTTGCTTTGTTGAAACAGGATATCTTAATGTCCCGATATGCATCACATATGTTTCACTAGAAATGGCTTTTGAATAATAATGCGTCATCATTTTTTGGTATGCTTCTAAATGTTTTTCGATTGTACGGATGTCATTGCCAGGCATCACTGCAATCAGTTGATGATGATTTTGAACATATAATTGATCTTCTGAAAAAAACTTAATGGTCTCTTTGCAAAAATCTAAAAAGTACGTATGAAATTTTTTCATCCCATATAAATAAATAATATGAGGTTGAATATCAATTATTAGAAAGGTTACTTTATGCTTCACAAGTGTCGCAAAATCTCTTTTAAAGGCATTAAAATTCATGATATTTGTTAGTGGATCTCGCATCGCATCTTTTTGGATATCGATGGTGGCTTGAAATTGCGCTTGAACATTTTCAAAACTAGAAATGATCAGTATATCATGGTCAACGAAAGTTGCGTGCATCACTTCTTTTACTTGAGTTTGCGAAATTGTATACATGACTTCAACTGTTTTTACTTCTAAATTGATGAGTTGATTCATGGCTTCTTGATAAACTTTACGATCTTCTGCAACAATTTTATCTAAATAACTTTGTAAGGTTTCTTCTTCATCAACATGGAGTAATTGCATTGCTTTTTGTCCATGTTTTATACGGCCTTGAAAATAATATTTCACTGGAACATGTGTGTATGATAAAAAGGCATTCAAAATAATATCTTG
Source organism: Bacillota bacterium (assembly GCA_027620815.1). GTDB lineage: Bacteria > Bacillota_I > Bacilli_A > Acholeplasmatales > Acholeplasmataceae > UBA8290. The sequence continues at coordinate 6,846 of JAQCDH010000034.1, forward strand.
TTTCACAAGCGTCACATGTTGATCTTGTGAGGATAATTCATAACCTAGATATTGTGATGCTAGTCTTAATACATCGTCATCTTCAGCATATATTTCAATAGGTTTCTCAAAGTAAAACATCATGATGATCTCTTCGTAACGATAGACATATATATGGGTGAGATTTTCATATTTTTTTTGTGTCAATATATCTTGATAACCTTCAAAGAGTTGAGGCTCAATAAAACCATCTCTTTTTTGAAGCATCATATGCTTTAAAAAAGTATGTTCTAATTGTTCTGGTTTAATCTTTTTATCATAGAAACGTTCTTTCTTATAAAAATATAACGTTCTTGATGACGGTGTATACATGACATATGTATCAAAAAGACTCATTCGATTAAGTAGGGTTAACTTTAAGCGAATGGTGTCTCTCTCGCTTAAATCTTGATGCATCGAGAATAAGTCTTTCATCACATGTTGAATACGCTCTAATGTTTGAATGGATTGTGTTTTTGGTTTACTAATGAGCTCAATATTGACTTTTTGATCTTTTGATTGCGTTTCTACTTTAGATGTTTTTTCTTGATTTTTTACGGCTTTTAGTTTTTGTTGATAAATTTTAACGGATAACGCATTTTGTATACGCTCATAAAAATGAAGCAGCATATCGTAATAATTCAACTTATAAGGATGCATTTGATCCATAAACGCTTCATGATCAACTTCTAGATTGATTACTTTTTGATCTTCACCTAATGCAATATATGTCTTTACTAAATAATAAACGTCAAAATGGGTATAGGTTAAATCATTTCTTTCTTTATACTCTAAGAGTAAGGTTTCATGTAATTGAAGCGCATCTAAAATCAAAATATACGTTTCAAAGGATGCTT
>JAQCDH010000035.1 GCA_027620815.1 Bacillota bacterium
TTATCGATAAACCCATGTGCACCAAGACCTACACCAATGTAATCTTGTAGTGTCCAGTATAGTGTGTTATGAAGTGATGTCTGATTATTTTTTGCGTAATTTGAAATTTCATAGTGGTCATAACCCGCTTCTTTGAACCTATCCATGACGATATCATACATGGTTGCTTCTGTATCCTCATCGGTTTGTGTAAACTTATTTCTTTTTAATTGATGAGAGAAAAACGTTTTTTCTTCTATGATTAAAGAATATGCACTCACATGTGGAATATCCAGTTTGATGATGGTATCAATATCTTGATGTAAATCTTCAACGGTTTGATTTTCAAGTGCGTAAATCAAATCGACATTAATGTTTTGTATGTCTAAAGACTTGAGTGAGTCAATGGTTTCAAATACCATGGTATTGGTATGTTTACGATTTAGCCTTTCTAAATGTTTTTGATGAAATGTTTGCACACCTAAAGACACACGATTAATTCCGTATGTTTTAAATAATTGACCTTTTTGATAATCATAAGATTCAGGATTGACTTCAATGGTATATTCAACGGGTTGATACATCGTTAAAGATTCGAATAAATAGATGAGTTCATCATGGGATAGCGCTGTAGGTGTGCCACCACCAATATAGATTGTATCAACATGAGGGTATAATTGATAATAATTTAAAATTTCTTTTCTTAATGCTTCTAAATATCGCATGTTGTGATCATGACCTTTTGAGACGTGTTTCACAAAGTCACAATAATGACATATTGCGTCACAAAAAGGAATGTGCACATATAATCCGCGCATCAATCATCACTATTTGATAAAATCGCTAAGAATGCTTCTTGTGGAACATCCACACGACCAATCGATTTCATTTTCTTTTTACCTTCTTTTTGTTTCGATAAAAGTTTTTTCTTACGTGAGATATCTCCACCATAACATTTTGCAAGGACATCTTTACGCATCGCTTTAATGGTACTTCGTGCAATTATTTTTGAACCAAGTGACGCTTGAATTGGAATTTCAAACATTTGACGGGGGATTAAATCAACCATTTTCTCACAAATCGTTTTTCCACGTTGATATGCAAAATCTCTATGAACAATAATTGAGAGTGCATCAACGATTTCACTATTAAGTAAAATGTCCATTTTTTGAAGTTGAGAAGGTTGATACCCTGCAAGTTCATAATCAAAAGAGGCATATCCTTTTGAGGTTGATTTGAGTTTATCAAAGAAATCATAAACGATTTCAGCTAGCGGTAATTTATAAACAATCGATACACGATTTGCATCGATATAGGTCATGGTTTCAAATTGACCACGTTTTTTCTGACACACATCCATGACCGCACCAACATATTCTTTTGGTGACATGATGGTCGCTTTAATCATTGGTTCTTCCATGTGATCGATGTCCTGAGGCTTTGATAATTTTGTAGGGTTATCCACTTCAATCATCGAGCCATCTGTTAAATAAACGCGGTAAACAACTGAAGGTGCTGTCGCAATTAAACCGATATCAAATTCTCTTTGAATACGTTCTACAATGATTTCCATATGTAATAAGCCTAAAAAACCGGTTCTAAATCCAAACCCAAGCGCTTGTGAAGCTTCTGCTTCATACATCAGTGAAGCATCATTCAGCTTAAGTTTATCTAATGCATCACGTAAATCCGTATATTCAGAGGCATCAAGTGGATATATCCCACAAAATACAACTGAATTGAGGGTACGATATCCTGGCAATGCTTTTTCAGCAGGACGATGTAAATGCGTCATGGTATCACCAACACGCACATGATGAATGTCTTTAATCGAAGCGACAGCATAACCTACATCACCTGGGCCAAGCATGTCTCTTTTGACTGGTTTAGGTGTATTCACACCAACTTCTAAGACTTCATAACTTGCTTTAGATGCCATCATTTGTATGACATCACCTTTTTTTAAGCTTCCATTTTTAACTCTAATGGATGGAATGACACCTTTATATTGATCAAAAAAAGAATCAAATACAAGTGCACGTAATGGTTCATCTTCAATACCTTCTGGTGGACGAATATCCGTTACAATACGTTCAAGAAGTAAATCAATGCCAATCCCATCTTTCGCTGATACGAGTAGCGCATCTTGAGCTGGTATACCAATGATATCTTCAATTTCTTTTTTAACACGCTCTGGATCTGCACTCGGTAAGTCAATTTTATTAATCACAGGAATAATATCTAAATCATGATCAAGAGCTAAATACACATTCGCAAGCGTTTGAGCTTCAATACCTTGAGCTGCATCAACGACTAAAATTGCGCCTTCGCAAGCCGCAAGTGAACGAGACACTTCATATGTAAAATCAACATGACCAGGTGTGTCGATGAGATGAAAGACGTAATCTTGTCCATCTTTTGCTTTATAGAGTAACTCTACTGCATTCAGTTTAATGGTAATCCCACGCTCACGTTCTAAATCCATAGAATCTAAAAGTTGAGATTTCATTTCACGTTCAGGAACTGTATCTGTCATTTGTAATAAACGGTCAGCAAGTGTTGATTTACCGTGATCAATATGTGCAATAATTGAAAAATTTCTTATATGTGTTGTTTTATGTTTCATTTTTTCACCGTAATTATTTTATCATGAAAACGTCGTTTTCTCTTTAAAGTAAACGTTAAAGTTTCACATTGAATTCATTTTCATGAGCAAAATCACACTTTCATTAAGTTAATCAAAAAATTGAATTATTAAAAACGTTTCATTATCATGATTCAATTTTCTTAATTAACTTGCTAAAAAAATAATACATCATTTAGATGTATCACTTTTTTTTATTTCAACTTCAATAACTTTTTTCTTCGTTGCTTTTTTAACTTTAAAGTTGAATCCTTCATAGTCAATACTTTCATTCACAAAAGGAATTTTACCCATCTGATCAAGTATAAATCCATTAAGTGTTTGAGCATCCTCATACTCAAATCCCAAAATATCTAAAAGTTGTTCTAATTCAGCTGACCCTTTAACAATATAATGATTTTCATCAACTTTCGTAATATCTTTTTCAACTTCATCATGTTCATCAAAAATATCACCGACTAGTTCTTCAATAATATCTTCTAGTGATGCTAAACCTTGTGTGCCACCATGTTCATCTTTTACAATCGCTAAATGTTCTTTTTTGGACTTTAATACATGTAATAAATCAACAATTTTCATATATTCAGTAACGAAAATAGGCTCTTTCATCATTGTTTTTAATGTTTTTTTACCATTGATGACATGATACATAAAATCTTTATAGTGAATAATACCCACAATATGATCTAAATCTTTTTCATACACTGGAAGTCTTGAATGACCTGTCGTTTCAAATAAATCTAAGATTGTTTCATGATCTTCTGTGAGTTCTACTGCTTCGATATCCACACGAGGCGTTAATATCTCTGTTACTTTTAAAGCATCAAAATCAATCACACGTTGAATCAGTTCTCTTTCATTTGCATTGATGCCACCTTGTTTTTCAACTTCAGAAACATAGGTGAGGAGTTCATCTTCTGTGACAGTTTGTTTTTTAAATTTAAACAGTCTGTTCATACTTGTTTGAATCACGCCAAATATCAATACTAATGGTGAGATGACATATCCAATCAATGTGATAAATGGAGTAATTGCCATGGCAAACGTTTCGGGTAATTGTTTCGCAATGCTTTTCGGAGTGATTTCACCAAAAATTAAGACGATCGTCGTAAGTACAACTGTAGATAAGGTCACACCTAAATCTTGACCCAAAAGATCAACAAATACAATAGTTGCCAGTGAGGCAGATAATATATTCACAATATTATTACCAACAAGAATGACAATGAGTAACTTTTCAAACTTGTCATATAACGCGAGTGTACGTTTCGCTTTTCTATTACCTTTTTCAATTAAATACTTTAATTTAATTGGATTCAGAGAAGAAAAAGCAGTTTCTGTTGCTGAAAATAGCCCTGATAGGATGATTAAAATGACTAGGATGATAATAAGTGTATTATACATCTGTATCCATCTCTTCTAATATCGTAACTTCGATTTTTTTAAATACATGATATTCTATTTCAATGGCTTTAAATTGAATATTGTTAAAAATAAATACGACCTCTTCATCTGCTTCTGGTAAATGACCAAGTTGATCTAACATAAATCCAGATAATGTATCATATGCTTCAACATCGATACCTGCATCCAATAAATCTTCGACATCATAAATATTAACGTCTCCTAAAATATGATACATATAATCAGATAGTTTATGAATTTCGATATCATCATCATCGTATTCATCAGAAACAGTTCCAATAATTTCTTCGATGATATCTTCAAAGGTTACAAGTCCTGAGGTTCCACCATATTCATCTAATACGATTGCGATGTGGTTTTTCGTTTGTTGCATTTCTTTTAATAAATCACTAATTTTTTGAGATTCTGGTATGAAATATGGTTTACGCATTAAACTTTTTAAGCGAATTGTTTTTCTTTTTCCTGTTAAATACGGAATAAAATCTTTTAAATGGACGGTTCCAATGATGGTATCTAAATTTTCTTTGTAGACTGGATATCTTGTAAACCGTTGTTCACCAATAATCTTAATGATTTCTTCAGCGGTCATCGCTACTTCAAGTCCTTCGATATCTACACGGTGTGTCATGACTTCATACACTTCAGTATCATCAAAATCAAATACATTATGAATCATTTCTGATTCTTCTTCATCTAATACTCCACTTTGAGAGCTTTCAGTAACAATAGAACGAATTTGTTCTTCAGTCATTTCTCTATCTGTAAGTTCAGGATTAAGTTGTAAGATTTTAGCAATAAGCTTTGAAACATAATAAATCGTTAATGTCATCGGATAAAAAATATAAAATATGATGATGTAGGGAGTATAAGTGAAATAAGCAAGTTTTTGATAAAAGCGTATACCAAGACGTTTTGGCATATGACTGAAAAAGACGAGATACACGACATAAGTTAAAAGCATGAAGACAATGCGCATCATCATCGACATTCCACCAAGGCTTGAAAGGAGAACATAAAGTGTTACCATCGAAGCTATTAATAAAAATAAGCTCATCATATGCTTATGAATCTCATAGTGACGGTAGTTTTCTGTATAATGCTTCAGCCTTTTTGCTTGGTAATTACCCTTTTCAATTTCTTTATCAATCAACTCATCAGGCATCCTTATAAAAGCAACTTCACCTAAATTTAAAATAAATAGCATGAAAAAAGAGATTGAAATAAAAAGACTGTACGTGACTATCTCAGTAGACATCATTGTAACCTAATAAAAAAAGACAACTTGAAAAAGGCGTTATCTTTGTCGTTTCGGGATATGTTGGATCGTCGATCCTCTGGCTAACTTCCATGTATGAATGATACCTCAAATTCAATTTTATGCATGTTTATTTTACTAAAAGAATACCATTTTGTCAATCTATACATTATATAATGGCCTATGATATAATAATATCGTTATGTTAGGAGTACATATGGACATTATACTTTACATTGCTTTGTTATTTGTTGGATTCATTTTTTTAATCAAAGGTGCCGATTTTACGATTGATGGTGCGACATCCATTGCAACTAGATTAGGTATTTCTAAAATTGTGATTGGTCTAACATTAGTGGCTTTTGGAACATCCTTACCTGAATTTTCAGTGAGTTTCATTGCTTCAATTCAAGCTTATCTCAATGGAACGAATGCAGATATCGCACTTGGTAATGTGATTGGTTCAAACTTAGCAAACTTTGGCCTAATTTTAGGTATATCTGCTTTGATTGTTCCAATTCATGTCTCTCAATCTGTTTTAAAAAGAGATTTACCCTACTTGATATTGATTTCCACAGTGTTTGTCATCTTGATGTATTATTTTCAAATGGACGCACAAGTATCTAGACTTGAAGGCTTTGTCTTATTAATATTTTTTGCATATTACTTAAAACTTCTTCTTAAAGAAAAAAAAGTCATTGTCGAACTTGATGAAAATCATCTACCCCTTAATAAAAGTATTTTAACACTAGTCATAGGACTGATTGGTGTTTCATTAGGTGGATATTTCGTGACGTCCTCTGCTGAATTTTTAGCAATAGAGTTACTTGTTAATGTCTTTAATATGAATCCAGAACAAGTGATTACACTCGTTGGACTAAGTATTGTTGCGATTGGGACATCCTTACCAGAACTTGTCACAACCATCACCGCAATTAAAAAGGGTGATCATGATATTGCCATTGGTAATGTTGTAGGATCAAACTTATTTAATATTATGCTTGTGATTGGATTATCATCATTTGTGATTCCTTTAGGTGTGACACCCAGTGTGATTATTGATGGTATTCTTGCGATCACCCTTGTACTTGTGACGTATTTGTACGTCAAGTTAAAGGGACAAACCACAAAGTTACTCGGATTATTTTTATTACTATTTTATACGAGTTATCTCATCTTTATTATTTTAAGAGCAATATAAAAGGTCCTAATATAGGACCTTTTTTTGTCAATGTGCATAAGCCATGTTCTGTTCCCTAAAAGGGTGTAATCATTTATCTCTATACAATGTATAGCATCTTTATCTTTTCAAATATAGATGTGCCCCTACCATAATTTGGGTTTCTAGCTTGTGGGGTTTACCGCGTTTCACTCACTTATTTCTAAGTGCATCGTCACTGTGGCACGTTACATTTACTTTCATAGTTTCCCTTAGAAAGTTCAACGCCGTTACACAAGGTACTCTAAGTTATGATTTCCTTAGACACAATCACTACATGCAGTGAAGCATGTGCTAGCATGGACTTTCCTAACGCAAATTGCGCTCGATTACCTTCCATTGACTTAAATATTGTATCATAAAATACTAATTTTTAGGATTTAAATCTGATAATGCATCTTTTCTTGATAAATCGATGCGTCCTTTATCATCAATCTTAATACATTTAACCATGATTTGATCGCCTAGCGAGACAACTGATTCAACTTTTTCAACACGTTCATTTGCGAGTTTTGAAATATGAACGAGACCTTCCGTACCTGGCCATAACTCAACAAAACATCCAAATGCTTCAATACGTTTGACAACACCTTCATAAATTTTACCAACTTCAGCTTCACGAACAAGGTTTAAAATATATGCTGCTGCTTTTTCAATCGTTTGACGATCGTGATGCATTAAGAATACACGTCCGTCTTGTTCAATATCAATTTTAATTTGATCATGATCTTCGATGATTTGGCTAATGATTTTACCGCCAGCGCCAATCACATCACGAATACGATCTGGTGAAATGGTAATCATTTTGACTTTTGGTGCAAATGGTGATAAATCTTCACGCACTTCACTAATGGTTTGGTTCATGTGGTCTAGAATTTCTAAACGTGCAACTTTTGCTTGTTCTAATGCTTCATGTAAAATTGCTTCGTTGATTCCTGTAATCTTAATATCCATTTGAAGTGCAGTAATCCCGTTTTTGGATCCAGCAA
>JAQCDH010000036.1 GCA_027620815.1 Bacillota bacterium
TGAATCGCTTCTTTTTTCACGAGTTGTGAGGGTTCTAATGATGTAATAATTGCATTTAAATCTTCGTAAGTAAACTGATAAATATAGACGAGATTTTCAATGAGTTGTCTTATCGATGATTTTAATAAACTTGGCTTTTTATATGCAGAAGGTAATTGATCAACCCATCCTTCATATGGAAATGTAGATTTTAATAATGGATGATGGACACCACCATTTTCAAAAAGTGGTTCATGAATCGATAATCTTTTGATTTGATCAATTTCAAATACATCATTAAATTGTACATCCTTACGAACATACCCGATAGATGGTTGCGTGACTTTAAATTGCTCGATAAGAAATGTTAAGGTTTGCTTTCCTACTTTTTGTTCAAGCGTGATTCCAAAAATCGTATCATTTAAAAATTGCTTTGCCGTCATTGGTTTTTTTAATTGTAAAAGAATCTCTTCTTGTTTTTCAAATACATCTAATAAGGCATACGCACTTAGATGATTACACGCTTCGTTAAACTCTTTTTCAGTAATCACAAGCATATTAAGTATCAATGCTTGATCCATGTCAACACTTTCTTTTTGATACGTGTATGAAAAGATAAATTGATATAGAGAAAAAGCAACCGTTCCAATAAGTGGACGATACAAAAGTGATAGTACTTTATGATCATGACCCGATAAATCTATCGGAGAGAATAGTTTAATGTGCTTCATGTAAGATGAGTTCTATTTCCTTTTCTAATGCTTGATAAAATGATTCAAATCCTAATGTTCCTGAAACGATATGTGTTGTTTTTTTGATTTTTTCTTCTTGTTTCATTTGTGAATCAATTCTAGAAACTGCTTGATTGTGTGTGAATCCTCTTTTTTTTAACCGGTTTAATTGGATATCTTTATGAACAGTGATTAAAATCACTGCATCTAAATGATGTTCATAAGATGTTTCATAGAGTAATGGAATATCAATAAAAATTATCCCTGATTTCATTTTGATTTGTTTTTCAATTTCTTCATACACTTTTGGATGTAAATAGGATTCAAGTTGATGTCTGATTGTCTCATTTAAAAACACTTCTTCAATAAAAGCCTGCTTGATATGATGATCTTTTAAATCACGATTAAACATGATTGAAAGAGTGTCAATGACATCTTGATGTTTCCAAAGCGTTCTAACAATTTCATCACTATCAATGACATCATAGCCTTTGGCTTTTAAATAGGTAACTGCAGTGGATTTTCCACTCGCAATGTTTCCTGTAATTCCTATTTTTAAGTTATTGTTTTTGACATGTTGGACAGACATACGTTCCTCTACCCCCAACTTTTATTTTAATAATTGGTGTTTGACACCTTTCACAAGGTTCATCTTTTTTAGTATGAACTTTTAATTCATTTTGAAATTTACCATCGACTCCATGAACCGCGTGATACGTCCTAATGGTGGAACCTCCAAGAGAGGTTGCGTGTTCTAAGACATCTGTTGCGTGTTTGATTAAAGATACTACTTCTTTTTGTGTGATTTTATCACACGGTTTTAATGGGTGAATTTTTGTGCGGTATAACGTTTCATCTACATAAATATTACCTAAACCAGCAATGATGTGTTGATCAAGAAGTGCCATTTTAATTGGAATACGTTTATTAGTAAGTCTTTGATGAAGTGTTTGAGAATCGCTATCTTTAGGTTCTTTACCAAGTAAAGATAATGGTGGAACTTCTAGATACTTAGATTTAGATATCAGTTCAAATTTTCCAAATTTTCTTGTATCGTGATATGTTAAATATTCATCAGAATTTAAATGAAAGACCACATGCTCATGATGCGCTTTTTTACGTGGTTGGTGAATGTAATATTTACCCTCCATTCGTAAATGTGAAATCATCACATCTTCATCTAAAACAAACACTAAATATTTACCATATCTTAAAATGTCTTGAATGCGTTGGCCTGTGATCGTGTGTTTAAAATCTTTTGTAATAACACAATTGTCCCAGTAAATATCAACATCAACAATCACTTTATTTTTTAATAATGGTAATAATGTTTGTCTTACGGTTTCTACCTCAGGTAATTCTGGCATTATTTGACCTCATACCAACTATGACCAGTATCCATTGAGATATCAAGTGATACTTTCATGTCGATTGCATGTTTCATCGCATCTTCTACAAGTTTAGAAACATTTTCAAGTTCGTCATCATACACATTTAAGATGAGTTCATCATGTACTTGTAAGATCAGTGATGACTTAAGATTAGCATGTTTGATTTTTTGATGAAGCTCAATCATTGCAAGTTTGATAATATCAGCGGCAGAGCCTTGAATTGGCGCATTCAATGCAGTTCTTTCACCAAAAGCTCGTTGCATAAATACCGGTGATGTCAGTTCTGGAATGTAACGTCTTCTTTTAAGAATCGTTTCAACATAACCGTGTGTTTTAGCAAACGCTACCGTCTCTTCCATATACGTTTTAATTTCAGGATAAATCGTTAAATACGTGTCAATAAATTGCTGCGCTTCTTTTTGAGACACATGAATATCATCTGCTAAACTCCATGCTGAAATCCCGTAAATAATGCCAAAATTAACCGCTTTTGCTTGACGTCTTTGTTCTTTTGATACGGTTTCAACATGAAATACTTTTTTAGCGGTTTGTTCATGGATATCTTCGTTTTTATTAAATGATTCAATAAGTGCTTCTACATTTGCAATATCGGCAAGCACGCGTAATTCAATTTGAGAGTAATCGGCACCCAGTAACAAAGCACCTTTTGAAGCATGAAAAATTTGACGAATGAGTCTTCCTTCTTCAGTACGAATAGGAATGTTTTGTAAGTTAGGATCGGTTGAAGAAAGTCTTCCTGTTGTTGTTAAAGCTTGCATATAAATGGTATGGATTTTACCATCACTTAAAATATAAGGTCTAAGTCCTTCGATATAGGTGGAATACAATTTAGAAAGACTTCGATACGTTAGAATATGCTCAATAATCGGATGATGCTTTGTGAGCTTTTCTAAAACATCAACATTGGTTGAATATCCATTTTTTGTTTTTTTACCTGAAGGCAACCTTAAATGGTCAAATAAAACCTCACCTAATTGTTTTGGGGATGCAATATTGAATGACAATCCAGCGAGATCTTGAATCGTTTTTTCTAAGATATCAATTCTTGATTTTAATGTATCTCCTAATTGATTAAGTGTGTCGATATTCGCATCAATCCCTTGAAATTCCATATCACCTAATACAAATGATAAAGGAAGTTCAACATCATACAATAAATGAAATTGATTTTTTTCTTGTAATAACACATCTTGTTTTTCTTTTAAATCTAATATCGCTTTCGCTTTAGAAACGATGTGTTTTTGATGACGCGCATCTTCAGGTAATCCTTTTTTAACACCTTTTAAGTATATATCTTCTTCATAAGCAATGCCTGTATAATCAAATGCAGAAACAACGCGATTAAATTCTTCTTTTCCTAAATGCGCATTAATAATATAGCTTGAAAGTAATAAATCAAACGTGATGCCTTTAATTTCTAGCCCTTTCCATTTGAAAAAAACATAGATTGCTTTGGCATCATAAACATATTTTATAATATCAGGATTTTCTAAAAATTGGCGAAATAAAGAGGATGTTAAGGCGTAATTTGGTTCAATAAACACATACCTATGATTAAATGCGAGTCCTATTCCCCATAACTCAGCATGATGATAATTACTATCAGAAAGTTCAACATGCATCGCACATGTTTGAAAGGATAACGAAGAAAACTGTTCATCAGAATCAATCACTTCAATCTCATACTCAGCTATCGTTTCTTCTACATTGACTTTTTTAGCAAGCATATGAAGTTCATATCTTTGTAAAAACTTGATATGCTTATCTTGGTCTAGTGGATTTCTTAAAATATCTTCAAATACTAAATCAAGTGATGCATTCGTATCTATCGTCACGAGTGTTTTAGATAATAATGCAGATTCATGACCTTCTTTAATTTTCTCTGCTAATTTTCCACCAATCTCATCTGCGTGCGCTAACACATTTTCTAATGATCCATAGGTTTTAAGTAGTTTAATGGCTGTTTTTTCGCCAACCCCAGGAATGCCTGGGATATTATCAGAAGGATCTCCCATGAGCCCTTTTAAATCAATCATTTGAAGATGTGTGAGTTCATAGGTTTCTATAATTTTTTCTGGCGTAAAATGATGCACTTCTTTCATACCTTTTTTAAGTAAATGCACCGTGACATTATTAGAAACAAGTTGCAGTAAATCTTTATCAGACGAATAAATATGTATATCATAATGAGGTGTTTTAGACAATGTGCCAATAATATCATCTGCTTCATATCCTGCTTGACGGTAATGCGTGACACCAATCACATTTAAATACTCGTTAATGATATCAAGTTGACTTGCAAGTTCTTCAGGCATTTTTGCACGTCCTGCTTTATATTCTTGATACATCTCATGTCTTTTGGTTTTTTCTTTTGTATCAAAAGCAACTAATATCATGTCATCTTGATCAGTGATGATTTGTTCAAACATGTTAATAAATGCAAAAAGGGCATTTGTATATTCACCTTTTGATGTTTGCATTAAAGTCGCACCTGGATACGCGGTTGCAAAATAGGCACGAAAGACGATTGAATTACCATCGACTAAGATTAGTTTTTTATTCATAAACACCTACTCATTTAAAATTTTATCATAAATTTTTAACAGATTTCCCACGACTTATGTGGATAACTTTAAAAAATAAAAGTCAATATTTAAATTGACCTTTATTCTTACCTTTACCTTTTTTCATTTTAGGTTGTTGCATCTGTTGAGGTTTAAAGTTATTCAGTTGAGAGGTATCCATAGACATCATTTGTTTCATCATCATTTTTTGTTTATTAAATGCATCTCTTAGCCTGTTCACTGCTGCAACGGATAACCCACTACCTTTCGCGATGCGTTCACGTCTTTTAGATGATTGATCAATAAGCGCAGGATCTTTACGTTCTTTTAACGTCATGGAATCAATTATGATTCCCATTTCTTTTATTGGTTTATCATCCACTTGAGAAGCTTGTTTTCCTAGTCCAGGAATGAGTCCAACAACTTTTTGAATGGAACCCATGCGTTGAATCATTTTAAATTGTTTTTTTAAGTCATTATAGTTGAATGTATTGTTTTGAATCTTTGACATGAGATCTTTTGCATCGTCTTCAGAAACTGATTCCGATGCTTTTTCAACTAAACTCATGACATCACCCATGCCTAAAATTCTAGATGCCATACGATCTGGGTGGAAAACTTCAAGCGTTTCTATTTTTTCTCCAGATGCTTGAAATTTAATTGGAATTTGAGCAACACTTGATACCGATAATGCAGCACCACCACGCGTATCACCATCAAGTTTTGTAAGTAACACACCTGTGGCAACAATGGCTTCATGGAAATTTTTTGCTGTATTCGCTGCATCTTGACCCGTCATTGCATCAATGGTAAGAAGTATTTCAGAAGGTGAGGTTAATGTTTTAATACGTTTCAGTTCGTCTAATAACATCTCATCAATCGAAAGACGACCAGCAGTATCAATAAGCATGACATCAAAAGCATGCGTTTTTGCATAGACGAGTGCTTCTTTAATAATGATTTCAACATCAGATTGACCTTTTTCAAAAACGTCGATTTCGATACTTTGACCTAAGACTTTTAGTTGTTCAATTGCGGCTGGTCTGTATATATCTGCTGCCACAAGTAATACTTTTTTCTTATCAGTATCTCGTAACGTTTTCGCGAGTTTGACAATGGACGTTGTTTTACCAGAACCTTGTAACCCAATGAGCATCATCACGGTTAACCCAGAGGGCTGATAAGAAACATATGCTGTTTTTTCACCTAAGGTTTTTGTTAGAGTATCCGTGACAATTTTAACAACTTGCTGAGCTGGATTAAGTCCTTTAATGATTTTTTCACCGAGTGCTTGTTCTTTCACTTGTTCGGTGAATGTTTTAATCACGCTTAAATGAACGTCCGCCTCTAAAAGGGCACGTCTTATTTCTTTTAAAGCATCTAAAATATCATTTTCTGTTAAATAGCCTTTTCCAGTTAATCGGCGAAGGGCCATTTGCATACGAGAACTTAACGTTGTTTCAAACATCATTCATCCATCGCTTTAATTTGGTCTAATAGTGTTTCATCATTAGTTTCATCATAGGTTTTAAAAAGGTGTTGTCTTTTTTGAGCTTTTTGATAAAGTTGAAGTTTCTCTTCATACGCATACAAATGATCTTCTATTTTATGAATGGCATCATGAATGGCGCTTCTTGAAACGTGATAGGCGTCTGCAATTTCTTTTAAGCTAAAATCTTCTAAGACATAGGCCTTAAAATAAAGTTTTTGAGTATCTGTCAGTAGTGGTTCATATTGTAAAAATAATGAAATTAAATAATCTTTTTTATCAAAGTCCATCATTCACTCCGTGATGTATTAATTGTTGCATAAACGCTTCTTTATCAAAAGGTTTTAAATCATCGATGCCTTCACCAATGCCAATGTATGCAATTGGGACGTTTAACATGGATACAATTGGTAAAACAATCCCACCTTTAGAGGTGCCGTCTAATTTTGTAATTACTAAATCGGTAATTTTTGTCGCTTCATGAAAAAGTTTTGCTTGAGATAATCCGTTTTGACCGGTAGTTGCATCAATGACTAAAAAAGTATGAATATCAATCTCTCCATAAGCT
Organism: Bacillota bacterium; assembly: GCA_027620815.1. Classification (GTDB taxonomy): domain Bacteria; phylum Bacillota_I; class Bacilli_A; order Acholeplasmatales; family Acholeplasmataceae; genus UBA8290. The sequence goes on from JAQCDH010000036.1 coordinate 6,744, forward strand.
TTTGAAATCATTTGTCTCATTTTAGATAACTCAGCCATTAAATGACTCTTATTTTGAAGACGTCCTGCAGTATCAATTAAAATGATTTCTGAATCCAACTCTTTTGCTTTTTTTAAGCCATCAAAGATGACAGAACTAGGATCTTTTGAAGGATTTGAATAAAATTCAACATCACTTTTTTTTGCCCAAATCGATAACTGATCAATCGCAGCTGCTCGAAATGTATCTGCAGCAATGATCATCACTTTTTTCTCTTGAGCATAAAGATGAGCAAGTTTTCCAATGGTTGTTGTTTTTCCAACACCATTCACACCAACTACAAAAATCACATGTTTATTTACTAAAGGTTTTGATTCTAATAATATTGCATCGACATACTGATATAAAACATCGAGTAATGTTTCATAATTCGTAATTGGATGTTTCTGATTAGTGAGCTGAATATGTTTAATGATTTGAGTCGTTGTTTCTAAACCAACATCAGACATGAGTAATGCATCTTCTAAAGCTTCAATGACATCTGCATGTAAGTGATTGTGTTTGTCCATGGCTTCTAAAACTGAAAATAAAGACACTTGGGCTCTT
>JAQCDH010000037.1 GCA_027620815.1 Bacillota bacterium
TCGCACTAACACTTCAAAGTTTATCTAAAAAACAAGGCATGTTTAAAAAAACACTTGTTAAAGAACTCATGACATCCATCATGATTTCAATTTCAATGGGTATACTTGCGTTATTACTTGCATATCTATACGCAACATTAAGAGGGTTTAATGATCCAACACCTTTAACATTTTCACTTATAATCGGCTTAAGTCTTGCATCGACACTTTTCTTTGCACCACTAATAGCAATCACGATTCCTTCACTGCTTCAACTTCTTAAAGTTGATCCAGCGATTGCTTCAGGACCCTTTATCACAACCCTTATAGATGTGAGTGCACTACTGATTCATTTTAGTATTGCAACGCTTCTACTGGGAGGGCTATGATGCTTGAAAAAAACCTTCACCTTTCATTTAAAAAACAACCTCAAGCATATTTGGATACCTATTTACATGCCAATGAACATGATCAAAAAAGTATGCTTAACCATCTACCGTTAAAAGATCTTCCTCATTTTATTACTCTATTAGACCCACAAGAAAAAGATTATGCTTATCATTTTTTACCAACAATAAAACAAGCATTTATTATCAAACATCTTGCATCTGATGAACTCGTTGAATGGATCAAAGTGTCAAACGATCAAGTAACCATTTTAAATCAGTTAGATAGTCAAAAGAAACACCATATTGAAAAAATACTTTTATATCATGACACACGTGTTGGAAGTATGATGCAAGTTGATGTGGTCTTAATCTTAACGCATCAAACAGCAGGCCAAGTATTAAAACATCTCATTCATGAGGTCTCAGAATATGTGTATATGGATATTTTATGGGTCGTAGATGATGATCACAAACTTATCGGAAAAATCACGTTAAGTGACGTGTTAATTGCACGAAAAAATACAAAAATAGAATCGATTTATACACCACTTACAACGTATTTACATCCAAATGATGATATTACAGTTGCGATTCAAAAAATGATGGACTACGATAAAGAAGCCCTTGCAGTCATTGAAAACGAGCGTCTTGTAGGCATTATTACCTCTGATGACGTTTTTGATGAACTCATTGAAAGCTATGATGAAGATTTTCAAAAACTCGCTAACATTAACAACTTTGATGAAGCGGATCACGCTGTTAAACGATATCAAAAAAGAATGCCTTGGTTACTCATTGCAATCATAATGAATACGATGATCGCTTTTATTCTAGCCATCTTTGAACCCACATTAAGTCAAGTGACCTTACTCGTGTTATTTCAACCACTTATTCTTGGGATGGCAGGAAATATTTCAACACAAGCTTTAGGGGTGACGCTTCTTTCCATGGATGAAGATACGTTTAATTTAAAAAAACATCGTCAAAAAGAAATTCGAATTGGTTTGATGAATGCTTGTATTATGAGTATCTTTACGTTACTATTTTCAACGTTATTTTTAGTACTCATTGGAGAATCGTTTCAACAATCGATTGTCATCGGTATTCAAGTGAGTCTTTCTTTACTTGTAGGTATGACAGTTGCAGCCTTGATTGGATTCATGATGCCAGGTGTTTTGATGCGATTTAAAAAAGATCCAGCAGTCGCATCAGGACCACTGATCACAACGCTGAATGACTTTATTGGACTTAGCATTTATTTTTCAATCGCAACCTTATTTTTAACCATTTTATGATATAATTTAACTTAAGAAAAGAGGCAAATAATGACACCACTACAACATTATTTAGAAACAAGAAAAAAACTAAAAGCTTATGAATATGTCATGTGGCTCATGAGTTGGGATGCTGAAACTGAAGCACCTAAGAAATCGATTGAGTATCGTTCAAAGCAACTAGAGGTCATGGCTGGTGAAATTTATGCCATTCAATCTGATGATGTTTATGTCAATGCGATTGAAACATTATTTAAAGAACTCGACTCACTCGAACATGATTTACAAATTGAAATTAAAAAAGAGCATCGAGAATTACGTTTCATTAAAAAAATCCCTAAAGATGAATACATCGCGTATCAAGTTTTAATGTCTAAAAGTGTACATGTATGGGCAGAAGCGAAACACAAAAATGAGTTTTCTTTATTTGTTCCAGTGTTAAAAGAAGTGGTGTTATTCCAAAGAAATCTTGTTAAATATTTAGAAGAAGAACATTTAAAAGGCTATGATCTTTTACTGGATATGTATGAAGAAGGTTTTACTCAAAAAGAATTTGATTTCTTTTTTAATACGCTAAAAAAAGAACTTGTTGATTTTGTTAAAGAAGTCACGAAAAACCCTAAACCACTACATCCAAAACTTGTTACTGGAACTTTTGATCAAGAAAAACAAAAAGCATTTAGTGAATACTTACTTGATGTCTTTTATTATGACCGAGAAAGAGGACTATTAAAAACCTCTGAACACCCGTTTACTTCTGGTGTGACATCGGTAGATACAAGAATTACAACGCGTTATTTAGAAGATGATCTAGCGTCTTCGATATTCTCAACCATTCATGAAATGGGTCACGGGTTATATGAAATTCAAAATGATCCTAAATATGATGATACCTACTTACACGGTGGAACTTCTCTAGGCATTCATGAATCTCAATCACGTATGTATGAAAATATGATTGGACGTTCAAAAGCTTTTTGGACGGTTCATTATCAAAAACTTCAATTAATCTTTTCACCTCAATTAGATGAAGTCACTCTAGATGATTTTATGGACTACATGAATCATAGTGCACGCACGCTCATTCGCGTAGAAGCTGATGAATTAACATATGCACTTCATATTATGGTGCGTTATGATATTGAGAAAAAACTCATTGCAGGAGACATTGAAGTAGAAGATTTACCTCAACTTTGGAATGATACCTATGAAGCATATTTAGGGATTCGTCCGAATACGGATACTGAAGGTGTCCTACAAGATATCCATTGGTCTAATGGATCGTTTGGATACTTTCCAACCTACGCGCTTGGTTCAGCGTATGGCGCGCAAATTTATGATGCCATGTCACAAGCAATTGATATCGAAAAAGTGATTCTTGATAACAATATAAAAGTCATCAATGATTGGACAAAAGAGCATATTCACAAGTTCGCGCAAACAAAAACACCAAAAGAAATCATGATGATCGCAACCCAAAAACCATTTGATCCGATGCATTATGTCAATTACTTGAAAGGAAAATACAACAAATAAAAAAGGTCTTCTGACCTTTTTTTGGTAAACTTATGAAAGTAAAAGCAATCGATTACGCACATGATGGACGTGGTGTTGTAAAAACAGGAAAAGACTTAATCTTCGTCCCTAATTTAATGATAGGTGAAGAAGCAGATATAGAAATCACCTCTAAAAAAAGTAATTACAGTATTGGAGAAGTAAAAACCTATCTTTCTTTATCGAAAGACCGGGTGACCCCACCATGCGTCTATTATCAACAATGCGGTGGATGTCAACTTCAACATATGAATTATGATCATCAACTTCAAATGAAACATAAACGTGTTTCAGATGCACTAAATCATATTGCAAAATTATATGTTCCGGTTCAACCAGTGGTTTCTAGTGAGTCTCCACTTTTATACCGTAATAAAATTCAAATGGCATTCGCCAATTCTAAAGACGGTCTTATTGCAGGCTTTTATCAAGCAAAAACAAAAAAAGTGTTAGACATTAAAACATGTTTAATCGAACATGAAGATGGTAATGAAGTCATTCAAACACTAAAAACATTACTTGATTCTTATCACGTGAAAGCCTATGATCCTGTCACAAAAAAAGGATGGATCAAGCATGCTGTTGTTAAAAAAGGGATTGAAACAAAAGAACTCATGCTCATTATTATTAGTCAAGAGCCTGGCTTCAAAAAAGAATCTCAAGTGATTTCTGCATTAATTTCAAATCACCCTCATATTAAAACGATTATCCATCAAGTGAATCCTTCGATATATAAAGTCATTGGGGATACCGACAGAGTCATTTATGGTGAAGGTTTTATTCATGATCAGCTCGGTGATTTCACATTTAAAATTAGACCACAATCCTTTTATCAAGTCAATCTGCCACAAGCCAAAAAACTCTACGACATCGCATTAGACCTCGCCCATATTACTAAAAATGAAACAGTCTTAGATGCTTATAGTGGTGTAGGCACGATTAGTTTATTTGCTGCAAGAAAAGCAAAACATGTCACAGGTGTTGAAGTCATTTCAGATGCGGTCTCTGATGCAACGTATAACGCCACACTCAATCACATCGAAAATGTTGATTTTGTTTGTGCTGAAGTGGAAACGTTTATGCTTGAAAATAAAAAACATTTTGATGTTGTCATTGTGGATCCACCAAGAGATGGCTTACAATCGTCTTTTATAGAGGCAGTCATGGAAATGAAACCTAAAAAAATGGTTTATATTTCATGTGAACCATCCTCACTTGCAAGAGATTTAAAACAATTAAAAACGCTATTTAATGTTAAAAAAGTTGTTCCTGTTGATATGTTTAGTCAAACATACCACGTTGAAACTGTAACATTACTCACACTCAAATAAAATAATGAGATCATGTCATTCATGAATGATATAATGAATTCATGATACAAGTCATTTGGTATAAGCGTGATTTGAGAGTCAGAGATCACGCACCACTCTTCCATGCATCTAAATCAGGCACGGTACTTCCGCTCTATATTTTAGAGCCTTTTTTGTTTGAAAAAGATGTATTCGCTAAAAGACATCTTCAGTTTATCGTCGAGAGTTTAGAGGATTTAAAACGATCTTTAGCGTCTATTAATCTCCCTCTTTATATTTATATTGGAGATGCTGTTGAGATTTTTGATCAAATATATCATCATTATGGACTTTTCCAAATTCAAAGTCATATGGAACATGGTACCAATCTAACCTATGAAAGAGATTTAAATGTCAAAAAGTGGACTGAAAATAAAGACATCCTATGGACAGAATATAAAACCTTTGGTGTGAACCGTGCAAAAGGATTTAAATACCGGTTAAGAGATTTCCATGGATGGTTAAAAGAAGGCATTATTTCTGTTCCAAAAGCATCAACTCCTTTTAAAGATGAACATCACATCTTCACGCATATGATTTCTGACATGCATCAGATACAAACACAAGGTGATGCGGTATCTTTTTTTAAAGGTGGCGAATCTGAGGGAATTAAGCGTGCACAAGCTTTTTTTAATCAACGTTATAAGAAATATCAAGTCTATATTAATAAACCATCTTTAAGTATTCATTCATCCTCTCTTTTAAGTCCTTATTTGGCTTTTGGTAATCTTTCTATTCGTATGTTACATTTATCTACTCAAAAACATTTAAAAGACATTCATGATCCGTTTTTAAAAGATCAACTTGAAGCTTTTGAAAAAAGACTTTATTGGCATTGTCATTTTATTCAACGTGTTGAAAGACATCCTGAACTCAATGAAGTTGCTTGGGATAAAAAATTAGAAGGCTTAAGGGTAACCAATCAAGCCTATTTAACCGCGTTTAAAGAAGGTAAAACCGGGTTTCCAATCATTGATGCATGTATGCGTGCATTACAGAAAAGAGGATGGATTAATTTTAAACAACGCGCCATGGTTGCCTCTTTTGCATCCAATGTTTTACTTTTAGATTGGCGTGATGTAGGATTTGTGTTAGGATCTTATTTTATGGATTACGAACCTGGTATTCACTGGAGTCAAATCCAAATGCAAGCAGGACTTAATCCGTATCGTCATGTGCCGATGTATGACATTATTAAACAGAGTATGATGCATGATAAAGATGCCACGTTTATACATGAGTTGATTCCTGAACTTAAACATATTCAAGCACCAGAGGTCTTTACACCTTGGGAACTTAAAGACAACCCGTATATGAATCCCATCATTGATTTAAAGACTTCATTTGAGGCTAGTAAAACCCTTCTTTATCAAAAGAAAAAACAAAAGAAACAAGACCATAATTTATTTGGAGAAGACCTATGATTTCATTTAGAGAAGCTAAAATAGAAGATATTTCACTGATTCTTAACTATATCAAAAAACTTGCGATTTATGAAAAGATGATGGATCAAGTTATCGCAACAGAAGATGCATTATTACAGTCTATCTTTGAGCGTAAGCAAGCCAATGTTTATTTTATATTAAAGCATGAAAAAGAAATTGGTTTTGCAGTGACGTATCATCAGTTTTCAACGTTTGTTGGTAAGTCAGGATTATTTTTAGAAGACATCTTTATTGATGAAGAAGAAAGACATCAAGGATACGGGAAATTATTTTTTAAATACTTAATGCAAGTTGCGATAGAAAATAATTATGAAAGATTTGAATGGAATTGTTTAGATTGGAATCAACCTTCCATTGATTTTTATGTATCTTTAGGAGCAAAACCCCTTTCAGATTGGACAACTTACAGGCTGACAACACGTGAGATGAAGGCTTTTATTCAAAATAAATAAGTGTATAATATGATTAGAGGTAAACATGATGGAATTATTAGAGACATTAAAAAAACGTTTTGAGAAAAACATGCATCGTCATGAAGGACTTGTTTTTGAAGAGGTTCAAGAAAAATTAATTCAACATCTAGACACGATTTTAAAGATGGAACAATCTGGTGGAGAACCCGATGTTGTTGTATTAGAGGATAAGTTGTATGTGATTGATATGGCTAAAGAATCGCCAAAGTTAAGAGGAAGTCTTTGTTATGATAAAGAAGCAAGTCTTGCTAGAAAAAACTTTCCACCAGTATCCTCTGCATTAGAAATGGCAGCGTCTTTAGGGATTTCTCTTATTGATGAAATGATGTATGTAAAACTTCAAGACATCGAAGATTTTGATTTAAAAACGTCCTCATGGATATTAACTGATGAAAAGTTAAGATCACTTGGTGGAGCATTATTTGGAGATAAACGTTATCAACGATCATTTATTTATCATAATGGTGTTGATTCTTATTATGGTTCAAGAGGATTTAGAGGATATATAACGCTTTAGGAGGCAATATGAAACAGTTCTTAAAAGATTTTAAATCATTTATATCAAAAGGAAATGCGCTTGATTTAGCTGTTGGACTTGTGATTGGGACAGCATTTAATAATATTGTTAAAAGTTTAGTCAATGATATCATCATGCCCTTATTTAGTTTGATTGGTGGTAAAAGTATGTCCTCATGGTTTTTATTATTAAGAGGCACTCAAACATTTAATGAAGAACTTGGCACCTACGTGTTTTCTCAGGATGCAGTGATATTAAATTACGGGTTATTTATCAATA
>JAQCDH010000038.1 GCA_027620815.1 Bacillota bacterium
ATTCCTTTCGTATTAGAGTTTGGATATGCTGAAAATAGAGGCATGTCATTTGGATTACTTCAAAATCAAACGTTACTATTTATGGTCATTACAGTGTTTGCTTTAGCGATTTTTGGCTATTTATATAAAGATATTTCATTTGATTCTAAAAAAGTATATACCATCTCCATCATTTTATTTATTGCTGGAACACTTGGGAATGCCATTGATCGATTCCTTTTAGGTTATGTCATCGATTTTATGCATTTTCCATTTTTAGAGTGGCCACTTGGACTTGTTGGATTACCAAATTTTTATAATAATTTTGCAGACATGTATTTATCTTTAGGAATTGTTTTATTTGCTTTTGATATGTTTTTTCTAGAAAAGAAACGAGTGAAACATGAATAAATTAATCGTTAAACATGGTTATATCGGTAGAAGAATTGACCATGTTTTTCATGAATTTTTAAGTGAACTTACAAAATCTCATATTCAAAAAATGATACAAGATGGAAATATACTTGTCAATGATAAACACGTCAAAAATGGATATATGATTAAAGCTGATGATGTCATCACATATGAAATGAAAGTTCCAGAAGTATTAGATATTCCTGCAGCAGATATTCCTCTTGATATCGTATTTGAAGATGATGACCTTGCTGTTGTAAATAAACAAAAAGGGTTGATTGTACACCCTGCATCCACAACAACGGAAATGACATTAGTGTCAGCATTAATGTTTCATTTATCATCATTATCAAGTATCAATGGCACGATTCGACCTGGAATTGTTCATCGTATCGATAAAGACACAACAGGCTTACTGATTGTTGCTAAAAGCAATCAAACACATGTCCTTTTATCAGATATGTTAAAAAAACATGAAGTGTCTAGAAAATATCAAGCACTCGTCCATGGTTACATTCCACATGAAACGTTTAGTATTGACTTACCAATTGCACGCCATGCGAGTAAACGTAAACAAATGGCTGTTGTTAAAGATGGAAGACGTGCTGTAACCCATGTGAAAGTACTTAAAAGGTATCAAAAGCATACGTTAGTAGAGCTTGCCTTAGAAACAGGAAGAACACATCAAATTCGTGTTCATTTATCACATTTAGGATATCCCATTGTTGGTGATCCATTATATGGCATAAAAAAAGAAGCTTTTGGACAGCTTCTTCATGCATTTCAATTAGAATTTATTCATCCAATAACATCAAAAACATTATCGTTTGAGGTTGCATTACCTAAACATTTTGAGGATTATCTTAAGATGCTTGACGTTTCGTAATATTTTTGAAATTTAATTTTGCGATGTCAGATAAGATCGATACGCCATGTTTTTCAACAATGATCTCGATTTGATCATCAACAAGAGAGGACGCACCTTTGCGCAATTCAAATCCAACTTGTGTTGATAATTCCTTCATCTTTAACAAAAAGGCATAACGTGCGATGATGGATGCTGCAGCAACTGCTAAATGGACACTTTCTGCTTTCGTATAAAAATTAATGTTTCTATAAACGAGGGTTTCTTCACTTAAGTAGTTATAATATAAGTTAGGTTGACAAAATTGATCAACAATCACAGGATACTCTTTTTCAAGTTTAGAAGTTATCTTAATGATTGCTTGATTATGTAGAAGTGCTTTCATTTTATTCAAATTGATACTTTTAGATGTAAGTTCATTATATTTAGATGGTTTAACAATAAGTAGTGTATGTGTTAGTTTTTGAGCCAATTTTGAACCCATCGTTAAAATATCATCATCACTAATATTTTTAGAATCTTTCACACCCATTTGCTCTAAATAAGGAATATCTTCTTTAGAAACAAACGCAGTACAAACCACAACAGGTCCAAATACATCCCCAGTACCAACCTCATCTGATCCGATGGCAGCATAATCTATTTTATTTAAATGCTTTTTAATTAAAATGAGTTCAGAAGTGATTTCTTCACCTTGTAATAAAACCTTGCCTGTCGCATATGCTAAAACATGGGTCTCGTTATGTTTTGCATGAAAGACCAAATATTGATTATCGTCATCAATTAAATGATGTTGATATAATTTATGTAATTTTTTAAGTTCATTGTCATTGACAGGCATTGAAAAGTGTTTCATCTATTTAATTATACCATAAATGCGCGAAAAGAGGGAATATGTCTTTTGATATTCAAACTTTAGAATTTCATCAACAGCGTCAAAAGCTTTCAACATTTGCTAAAGATAAGGCGGTCCAATCGTCTCTTTTAAATTTGCCTGTATTAACAGATAAAAACCTCATCATACAATCATGGCAATATACAGAAGATATCTTAAAGTTATTAAGAATATATCAAGGACTTCCACTCACATCAAACTATGAATGCTTAGATATTTGTTTACTATTAAGTAAGGGACACGTATTATCATTAGAAGAAGCATATTTAATGTATTTAAGTTTGCAAGATCAAATGATGATGTTTCAGTATTTAAAGCGCGTCGATGAGTTACAAACATTTGAGTTCATGAAAGATCACCCGATTGTTTCTGTATCAGAAATTCAAAAACACTTTATGAATGTTATGGATGATGAGGGTATCATTAAAGATGATGCAACGCCTCAACTCGTATCTATTCGTAAAAAACTAAAGTCAATTGATCAACGATACTTAAAATCATTAAATGAATCGTTATCTCAATATGCAGCGTATTTAAATGAAAATGTGATTGTTTCCAGAGGAGATGCACTTTGTCTTGCAGTATCAGATTCATATAAAAATAATATCAAAGGGATCCTACATGATATTTCACAGTCTAAACAAACTGTTTATATTGAACCTTATCAAGCGAAAAGCATCCGTGATGAAAAAATACTTTTAATCGAAGAAGAAAAACAAGAAATTCTAAAGATTTTAAAAAATCTATCGCAACTCGCTTCAACACACTTAGATGTCTTAATCACACAAATGGAAACACTTAAGATTTATGATACATATCATGCAAAAGCACAATATGCGACTCATATAAAAGGAAATCGACCACACATAGAAACTGCGTCCTTTCATTTAATTGAAGCAAGACACCCAGCTTTACAAAAAGACGTGGTTCCAATTACCGTTTATTTAACAAAAGCGCAACATGGTCTCTTTATATCAGGCTCGAATACAGGTGGCAAAACAGTCACATTAAAAACCATTGGTTTACTTCATGTAATGGCTCAAGCAGGATTATTTATACCTGCAAACGAGCACTCATCGATCATGTTATTTGATCATATTTTAGCCGATATTGGAGATCAGCAGTCGATTGAACACAATTTATCCACTTTTTCATCACACTTAAAAAAACATCAAAGCATGCTTGCAGTTGCAAATGAACATACATTACTTTTAATTGATGAAATTGGTTCAGGAACGGATCCTCAAGAAGGCGTTGCAATTGCACAAGCATTGCTTGAGGCATATGAAGTCAAACAAGCAAATTTTGTAGTGACAACCCATTATCAAGCGTTAAAACAGTTTGCAATAAGAAAAAACTATTTAAATGCATCTGTATCATTTGATCAAGATTCATTACAACCAACGTATAAGATTGAATACGGAATTTCAGGTCGTTCCCATGCTTTTGATATCGCATTTAGATTAGGAATTGATGATACGATTATTGAGCAAGCAAAAGAAAACTATGTTTCTTTACAAACGGATAACGAGAAATTATTAGAGACGCTCGAACGAAAAGAAAACATGCTAAACTTAGAAAAAAAACAATTCGATGATGCCTATGAAGCGTTCAAAATAAGTCAAATAAAATTAAGTGAAGAAATACAATCTTTTGAAAATTCAAAAGATGAAAAACTTAAAAAGATTATTGAAGAAAAAGAAAAAGAAGTTTTAAAAAAAGTTGAAGCCATTGATCAATTATTGAAAGATTTAAAAGATAAAAAACAAATTCCTATCTCACAGTATGCATCTTATAAAAACATACAACAATCTTTTCATGACGATCGTCAATCCAATACACAAGTAGATTTTAAAGTTGGTGATGAGGTTTATATACAAAGTTATGATCAATTTGGAATCATTGAAATGATCAAAAAAGATCGATATTTTGTAAACGTTGGTGGATTCCAACTTGAATTTGATCAAGTGTCTTTATCTGTGCCAATGATAAAAAATACGCCAATAAAAAAAGTATTACCCAAAGAAAAGAAAGAAAAAATATCACATAGTTCTAAGCCTACCTCGCAGTATGTTTTTCAACTTGATTTAAGAGGGTTTCGTTATGATGATGTGAAGCCAGCACTTGATCAAGCAATAGATAAGGCGATTTTATCAAATCAACCTTCACTTAGAATCATACATGGCTATGGCACCGGTGCAGTCAAAAAAGCAGTTTACGATATCATTAAAAACCATTCTGAAGTTAAATCGCATCGTTATGGCCAAGAGGGTGAGGGTTTAACCGGCGCAACAGTGATTTATTTTAAATAATGTGTTTTGGTGTTTTTACTTGAAAAAAAGCATGAATGATACTATAATGAACATGTTAAAAAACTTAAACGAGGTGTAATGATGATTGAATATGACGGAAAACCATATGAAGAAGTCGTCGGTAAACAAGGATTAGTTGTTGTACAATACTCTGCGACTTGGTGTGGACCATGTAAAATGTTAAAACCAGTATTAGAATCCATCGCAACAGATTGGACAGATACGCCATTTTATCTTTTAGACATCGATCAATTTAGAGATCAAGCAGTGAATGCAGGAATTCGTAGTGTACCAACAGTTGTTGTTTATAAAGATGGTGAAGAAGTTGATAGACAATCAGGATATCAACCTAGAGAACGTATCGAATCTTGGTTAACTCAAAACAAATAAAAAAGCACGTGAGTGCTTTTTTATTTGATATAATAGATGTATGAATGGTATTTTTTTAATTGATAAACCTGAGGGCAAGACATCATTTGATGTCATTCGACTTCTTAAAAAAAAATTCAATATTACAAAAATAGGTCATGCCGGCACGCTTGATCCTTTTGCTACTGGACTGATGATTATTTTAGTCGGTCATGCAACGAAGTTATCAAGTCATTTTGTATTAAATGATAAGGTGTATGAAACAACCATTTCTTTTGGACAACACACTTCAACCTATGATTTAACAGGTGAAATCATTAACGAGCATCACCAATTGATTACAAAAGATATGATTTTAGGAGCATTACCATCATTTAATGACTATCTTCAAGAACCCCCAATGGTTTCTGCAATTAAAGTCAAAGGTCAAAAACTGTATGAGCTTGCAAGAAAAGGTAAAGAAGTCGAACGTGAAAAAAGATCTGTTCAACTATATAAACAAGAAATTATTGATTTTGAGTATCCTCATTTAAACATATTACTTCACGTATCAAAGGGGACATACATACGAAGTTATGCCGTTGATTTAGCGAAGCATCTAAAAACCTATGCGCATGTCACTCAATTACGTCGAGTTCAGAGTGGTCGGTTTCATATTGAATCTGCGAAAACACTTGAAAACATTACAATAGAAGATTTAATTACAATCGAAACATTATTAGAAAACTACCCTAAAATTGTTGTGACACCATATATCGAAGCACGCATTAAAAACGGGTTAATTCTTGATCATAGACAATTTGATCAACCAAACTCATTTCGTGTTTTTAATGAACGTCAGCAACTGATCGCCTTTTATGAACCCATTACTCCTAATGAATATAAAATCGTGTTTTACAATGAGGCAATATGATAAAAATCAAAGATAGTTATTTAAATATTAAAAATGAAGTACCTATTACACTTACCATTGGAAATTTTGATGGTATTCATCTAGGCCATCAAGCTCTTATTTTAAAAACAACATCATATCAAGATACACAATCTGCACTGATGACATTTGATCCACATCCAGTTCATTTCTTAACGAAAAAGCCGTATTCACAATTAATGTCAGTTATTGATAAATTAGATTGTTTAGAAGCATATCAACTCGATTATGTATGGATCGTGAGTTTTGATGATGATTTTGCATCACTTTCAGTGAATGATTTCATCACATTCTTAAAATCAATTCAAGTGAAAAGGCTCATTTTAGGGAAAGATGCGAGATTTGGTCAATATGGTGCTGGTGGCGTAGAAGATTTGAAATCGCACTTTGAAGTTGTCATTATAGAAGAAGAAATTTATGATCACATTCGTATTTCATCTTCTCTTGTTAAAACAAGATTATCACAAGGAGATATGGATGTTGCAAAACATTTATTATCTAGGAACTATCGAATTTATGGTCAAGTTGTGCATGGGAATCATCTAGGAAGAACGCTTGGTTATCCGACCGCTAATATCGAGTATGATGATTATCACATCCCTAAATTAGGTGTCTATGCAGTTGGCATTTTGTTTCAACAAAAGTGGTATTATGGCATGGCAAATATTGGTCATAATCCTACGATTAATTATCAAGAAAAGCCTCGATTAGAAATATATATATTTGATTTTAATCAAGATTTGTATGGAAAGCATGTTGCTGTTGAATTTTATGACTATATCCGTTCTGAAAAGAAATTCGCTTCAAAAGATGACTTAATAAACCAATTAAAAGATGATGAGTATCATATAAGAAAATTATTAAATCATCAATAAATATGTTATAATGATGCTACTAATGGGAGGTATTTTATGAAATTAATTATTGCGATTGTATCAAGCGATGATGCAAACAAAGTCCAAAAAGCACTTGTCCAAGAACAATTTTTTATTACGAAACTTGCAACTCAAGGTGGTTTTTTAAAAGCTGGAAACGTTACATTCATGATCGGTGTCAATGATGAGAAAGTCATGAATGTATTAGATATTATCGAAGTGAATTCTAAAAAACGTCAAAAACTCGTTCCAAATACTATTGTTAATGAGTTTGGGTCATTCTCTGCCATGCCAATTGAAGTAGAAGTTGGTGGTGCAACTATTTTTGTTTTACCAGTTGATCAATTGGTAAAGGTATAGTAAAAGTTTTATATTGCATTTATAAAATTTTATGGTATAATCTCATATGTCGACTACAAGGTTTAGGGCTAGATTCCCACACTTTAGTAGAGCGCAGAGAGGTATAATATGGCTTTAACAGCTCAAAAAAAGCAGGAAATCATTACTGCTTATCGTCGTGACGATAGTGACACAGGTTCACCTGAGGTACAAATCGCGTTATTGACTTTTGAAATCGAGGAATTAAACAGTCATTTAAAAAC
>JAQCDH010000039.1 GCA_027620815.1 Bacillota bacterium
CCTTGGGTCAGAGCGAGAAAGTCCAATCCGTTTCATCCCAAAGTCTACACCGAGAACTCTACCCATGGAGCATAGCTCCTATGAAAGCAGCAAATAGGGGATGAGGCCTCATTGGCTTTGATTTAAATTCGGGGTGGAACTGGACACCCACCATCCAAGGGTGGCTTTTGATCTCAGCAATCTCACAAAGGAAGTCATTGGTTCCTGAAATGATAAGTCCTTTTTCCTCGCACTCATCTTTATAAGTGTTGTTAAATTCATAGCGGTGACGGTGGCGCTCCTCGATTTTCTTTTCTTTATAGGCTGCAAAAGCCTTACTTTTTGGCAAAAGAGAGCAGGGATAACTCCCTAATCGCATCGTGCCTCCGAGGTTGGAAACATCTTCCTGTTCTGTCAATAAAGAAATAATTGGATCGGGGGTGTCAGCATTCATTTCTGTTGAGTTGGCACTTTTAAGTCCAAGGACTGAGCGAGCAAACTCAACAACCAAGACTTGCATCCCTAGGCAAATTCCAAAGTAGGGGATCTTCTTTTCCCTGCAATACTTTGCAATTTTGATTTTCCCCTCGAAGCCTCGTTCTCCGAATCCCCCAGGGACAAGGTAGCCGTCACACCCATCCATTTTTGAGTCACTTTCAGAGTCAAAGCCTTGGATTTCAACCTTCACTTCGTGGGGAACACCTCCATGGCAGAGAGCCTCTACCACCGATTTATAAGCATCTTGGTGGTGAATGTACTTTCCGACTAGCCCCACCTTAACCGTTTTCTTGGGATTCGAAAGGGTGTTAACCATTTTTTCCCAAGGAGAAATATGCGTCTTTTTGCACTTAAGATTAAGAAGAGAGCAGAGTTGCTTATCAAGTTTTTGGTCTACCATGGTAAGGGGGAGTTCATACACTGTTCCAGTGACATCGACTTGCTCAACAACAGCTTCTCGTGCTACGTTGCAGAAAAGGGCAATCTTGTCCTTAACCTCTTTATCAAGAGGTTGTTCAGATCGACATAAAATGAGGTCAGGGGAAATACCTAAGCTCTGGAGTTCGCGAACTGAGTGCTGCGAAGGTTTTGTTTTTACCTCGCCTGCAGCTTTCAAATAGGGAACATAGGTCATATGAATATTAATGCAATCACTTGGATGGTCTAAGCGGAATTGACGAATTGCCTCCAGAAAGGGTAGGGATTCGATATCTCCTACAGTTCCTCCGACTTCAACTAAAATGACATCAATCCCTTTTTCTTGAGCAGCACACTTGTGAATACGTTTCTTAATTTCGTCAGTGACGTGAGGGACCACCTGAACGGTGTTCCCGAGGTAATCTCCATGTCTCTCCTGCCTGATCACAGTGTCATAAACCTGTCCAGAGGTCGCGTTACTTGACTTGGAGAGAGGGGAATTCGTGAAGCGGTAATAATGGCCGAGATCTAGGTCTGTCTCAGCGCCATCGTCGGTAACATAGACCTCCCCATGTTGAAAAGGATTCATTGTTCCTGGGTCGACATTAATATAAGGATCAAGTTTTTGCATGGTAATTTTATAACCATGTTTTTTCAAAAGTTGTCCAATGGCTGCAGCAGATATCCCTTTACCGATACCTGAAACCACACCACCTGTTACAAATAAGTATTTTGTCATGATTTCTCCTCAAAAGAAAAGACACTCAATAAGGATACCTGATCCTTGGTGTCTTTCATATATTTAACGTGTTTCATGTTCATCTAAGATGACATCGAATGTATCTTTTCTAAAAACTACTTTTTCGTGCATGGATGTTGGGATATTTTTACCTATAAAATCTGGCCTTATTGGTAATTCCCTGTGCCCTCTGTCTACTAAAACAGCGAGTTTAATATTTTTTGGTCTTCCACTTAACATGATACCATCAATTGCTGCACGTACGCTACGTCCAGTAAATAAGACATCATCGACAATCACGATACTTTTATTAGTCGTTGAAATGTCTAATTGTTTTGGAAGTCCTTCTTTTTTTTCATCATCACGATAAGGTTTAATATCTAAATTTAAACACGGAACATGTTGGTTTGAAAACGTATGAATCAGCGTTTGAATTTCTTTCGCTAAAATTGCACCTTTTGATAAGATTCCACATAAAACAACATCTTCTAGAGATGGGAATGCTTCGATGATTTCATGCGTGATTCTTTTTAACGTACGATGGAGTTGTTCAGAATCTAAAATAGTTTTCATAAGCCCTCAATTCAAACTAAAATTATTTTACCAAATTTTACTTGTAAAAGAAATATCTTTATGTTATTATATTTCCGGTAGAGGTCTTTAAAGGATGACAGAGAGCATCAAAAGGCGGAATTTTTTTATATACGCTCACACTTTAAAGACGCCAGCTAGGTGTCTTTTTTCTTAGAAAGGTCCTCTATACATTTTCTAGGAGGGTATCTGTGAACGATACATTATTAATTGGGATCAAAGAGCGTCCCAAGTCTAAATTACAGTGGGGAATATTATCTCTACAGCATGTTTTTGCAATGTTTGGTGCAACGGTTTTAGTTCCAATTTTAACGGGATTATCCATTAGTGTTGCTTTACTTGCAAGTGGAATTGGTACACTGATTTATATTGCTTTTACAAAAGCAAAAGTACCTGTATATTTAGGATCAAGTTTTGCGTATATTAGTGCAATTGCGGTTGCATCGAATTCATTTGGACCTGGCGCAGCGTTTGTAGGATTGATGGTTGTTGGTTTGATTTATGTCGTTGTTGGAACCATCATTCGTTTTGCAGGAAAAGCATGGTTAGATACATTATTGCCACCGGTTGTCATTGGACCAATGATTGCAATTATTGGGATTACTTTAGCAAGTGTTGCAACAGGTCAAGCAGGGTTATCTCCAAATTCTGGTGATAGTTTCTTTGCTTTCTTGGCATCTAATGCAATCAATCCTCTCATCGCTTTAGTATCATTTGCAACCACTGTCATCTTAGCAGTATTTGCAAAAGGATTCTTCAAAGTGGTTCCGATATTAGGTGGGATTGTTGTGGGTTATGTTTTTGCAATTTTCGCTGGACAAGTAGATTTTACAGCACTCTCTACTGCAGCAATCATCTCATTTCCTGATGTGACGTTGTTTGGAACGTATGCGATTGACTTTAGTGCAGTATTAATGTTTGCTCCAATTGCATTTGTCACAATTGCTGAACATATTGGAGACCATACTGTATTAGGTTCTATTACTGGAGAAAACTTCTTACAAGACCCAGGTCTAGAAAATACATTACTTGGTGATGGTGTTGCAACATTCGTTTCTGCGATGTTAGGTGGACCAGCAAATACAACTTACGGTGAAAATACAGGTGTTGTTGGTATGACAAAAGTAGGTTCAGTGTATGTCATTGGTGGTGCAGCTGTCATTGCAATCTTGTTATCGTTTGTTAATATTTTCACTACATTGATTTCAACGATTCCAGCACCAGTGATGGGTGGCGTCTTAGTCTTACTATTTGGTCTTATTGCCGGTAATGGACTTAAGGTCATGATTGAAGCAAAAGTCGATTTAACAAATATGAAAAACTTAATTATTGTTGCATCCATGTTAGTCATTGGTTTAGGACAAGCAGAAATCGTGATTAATGATGCTTCAAGCTTAACAGGCATGTCACTTGCAGTACTTGTTGGAATTATACTCAATGCTGTCTTACATGTGATTCCTTGGAAATCTTTAAAAAAATAATATCGTTATATAAATAAAAAAAGACGCTTAATAAATAAGCGTCTTTTTTTATCGATATTGTTTTGTTAATATGTTGTTCTCATAAATTTCATAATGATACCCATTCGATGTAATATGACTCATGATTTTGTATTCTGTGTCACGAATTAAATAAAATTTATGATTCCTTTTTTGATATTCGATATAAATCTTTCTACCGATTTTTTCTTGACCTTTTCTCGTATCTATATAAAATTTAAATACTGTATACTTTGTTTCATATGTTGATATTTTTTTAAGGCTTTTATTTAGTCTTACAACATCTATTTTATCTTTATCAAGTAATAACATCATGGCCACTTCTGAGTTGTTTTTATTATTTGAAGTGAGTCTTACAATAGGTACTTTTGTTTTTTCGGTTTGATACTCATTAAATAATTTTATTTCGATAACTTCTTTTTGACCCGAAATAATTTTGTTTCCTTGTTGTAAGGATACAAGCCCAATTGCAACAAACACTAATGCAAATGGTAGTAACCAATAAATCGTCACTTGAGCTTCACCGCTCAAGAAAAAAGCGATCACTAAAAATTCTATTGCAATAAACGCACCCACCCCAAACAAAATATATGCAAGTACTTTGTATGTTCTTATTTTCCATTTCTTTAATACTTCTGTCGCGTCATAACTTGAAAACAAATCATACATATGTATCTCCTTAACTTCATTATAACAAAAAGCGCCTCATTATGAGACGCTTTCATGTTTAAATGAATTATACTAAGAAAACAAAGTAAATCAGTAAGTGTAGTAAGAAGAATGCACCGAGGGCATAAACCATCCAGTGAACGTCTTTACGTTTTGGTGATAATGCCATAAGTAGTGAATAAGTAATAAAACCAAATGCAATCCCTTCAGAAATTTTAAATGTTAAGATCATCATAATGACAGTCATAAAGCTACTTGCTAGAATAATTGGATCATCAAAATTGATTTCTTTTAATGGTTTCATCATTAAAATACCAACAAAAACAAGTGCGAGTGAGGTTGCAGGTGAATACGCAACACCATCTACAAATACAGCATCTACAAATCCAAAGAGTGGATATAAAAGAATGGCTAATAAAAACAACACACCAGTAACAACAGCACTTAAACCGGTTTTTGCACCTGCTTGAATCCCTGTGTTAGATTCAATATATGAGGTCACTGTAGATGTACCAACAATGGCACCAAAAATCGTCCCTACTGAATCGACAAGTAATGCTTGATCGTTTCCGATTAATTGACCTTCTTTATCAAGTAATCCTGCTTGATGACCTACTGAAACAAGCGTTCCTGCGGTATCAAAAAAGTCAATGAATAATAATGTAATAATGACTGGGTAAGCGAGAGGATTAGAAAGTAATGTTCCTAATGCACCAAACGCTTGTCCAAATAAATTGCCAGCTTCTGAAATTGCACCTAAGTTAGATGTTGTTAAGTTTGGCATATATGCTTCTAAACCAGGAAAAATAAGTCCTAGTAATGCGCCACCAATTCCAACAGCTAACATCGAGATGATGATTGCAAACTTAGATAATTTACCACCAGCAGTAAATAAAACGAGGACTAAGAAAATTCCAACAAGTCCAAGTAATACAACAGGATTTGCTAAATTCCCTAATTCGACAAAGGTTGCTGGACTAGAAACGATGATTCCTGCATTTTTTAAACCAATAAATGCAATGAAAAATCCAATCCCTGCACCAATAGCAAGTTTTAAATCTCTTGGAATCGCATTAATAATGAGTTTTCTAAGTCCTGTTAAACTCACCACTAAAAATAAGACCCCTGAAACGAGTACAGCAGCAAGCGCTTCTTGCCACGTGAAGCCTAGACCCAATACAACGGTATACGTAAAAAATGCATTAATACCCATACCTGATGCTAAAGCAATTGGGACTTTCCCTAAAAATCCCATTAAAATCGTTGCAAAACCTGCAGCAAGTGCCGTTGCAACAAATACACCTGGCTGACTCATTCCTGCGTCAGCTAACATAAAACTGTTGACTGGTAAAATGTAAACCATCGCTAAGAAGGTCACAATACCACCAATCACTTCAGCACCGATACTTGATCCGCGTGCTTCAATTTGGAAATACTTTTTCAAGAATTCCATACCTTTTTTTCTCCTTTTTTATTTTTTGTCTTCAATAATCAATAAAAAACCACACAAAAAATTGTGTGGTCGATTGAAAACGAAAAAAAGGATTTCAATCGTAGTCATATCATTCACGGTGATATGGTAGAAACTTGACCGCCACATTCGGTCGATTATACGATATATTGAAGACAAGATTATAATATCAAATTATAGACTAAAAAACAATTGATGTAAAACGTTTTCAAACTTCTTTACATTTGCTTAAAAAAAGAAAACAATTGAAAGAATTGTTCCAAGGAAACCTAAAATATATAAAAATTTGTTGTAACGAATGATTCTCCCACTATCGGTTCCATCAAAAGGAAAAAAAGGAAATGTTTGAATCACCAAAACATAGGCTAATATGAAATTCATTCCTTGACTAAATACATCTAAAAATATAAAGGAAGAAGCAATGAATGCTCCTTGCATCGAAAGCAAGGTGACAAAAGATTGTAATCCTAAGTTTTTCTTAAATTCATGACTTTTCCATAATTCTTCTTTTGGAGCATAGAAACCAAAAATTGGCCACCATAATTGTGATGTTAAACCAAGAATAAAACTTAAAAATGCACCACCTTGAGAATGTAAAAATCTTACTTTACCATACGTTCTAGCAATCGGATAGGCTACAAGCATTCTAAGTAGTGTCAACCCAATAACAGTAAGAAGGGAAAGAAATAAAAATTCGATGCCTCTTACTCCAAATAGTGAGATTGAACCACCTAAAACCAAAGCCATTAATACTGTTCTTACAATAGGATATTTTGGATATGACGTGGTTTGTTTTGAAGTAACATCTTTGACCCATATAGAATAGCCAGTAATCATGGCATATCCTGCTCTTTTGATAAACGCCTTTATGGAATACTTAAATAATGTTTGTGTGATTGGTAATACTTGATAGCCTGCCTTTAAAAATAGATTCCATGATGCTGTATTATCATCACGTACAAGTGCAAACTGCTTTGTTCTTCCGTCTTCGTTTAATGCTTTCACTCCAACTTCCATCAATCTTGAGGCAAGTTTATGACCTTGAGCAATCGGATCTACAAAAATCCATTGAACAAACCCTTCATTTTTACTACCTTTTTCTAAAATGATCGCGCCTACAATATCATTACCATCGGTCGCATAAAAACCCCACATATTATTTTTAGATATTAAAATACCGACGCCTGATCCAAACACTTTATTTGCGACTTGAACGATTTCAGATGTATTTTCTTCTATAATCTTTTTGATTTCATATGTTTTCATTTTTTTCCTACTCGTTTTCTATGAGTTTAAATAGATCATCTACTTTAACTTGAAATACAGCTGCAATTTGCATTGCTAAAACTAAGGAAGGGTTATATTTACCATGTT
>JAQCDH010000040.1 GCA_027620815.1 Bacillota bacterium
TTTTCAGGGTTGACTTAAAAGGTAATGACCTTCCTGTAGAAGATACAGCAATGCCATCGTCTGCATGCGTATTTTTGATTGTAATTGAATAAAGTCTTTTTTTCATTGAACACACCTTTTTAATGTTATAATTCTTTTGTGAAAAAAGAAATCTTGATCATCCTCATCTTAACATTAATTCAAGGAATTGCCCATAATCTTGCACATCCAATCACACCAAGTTTTGTATCTTCACTAGGAATTGATGATGTCATGTTTGGAATTTTTTTTGCATCGATGAGTTTAGGAATTGTTTTAGGTGCACCGTTTTGGGGAATCATCTCTGATAAAGGTCATCAGAGGACATGGATTGTTCTTGGAAATGTCATGTATGCCATTGGTCAACTCATTTATGGGTATTCTGAAGATGTGACATGGATGATCTTTGCAAGAATATTTTCTGGAATTGGTGCAGCATCAGGTATTACCATTTTTGCAGCACTCATTCTTATTTACTCAACAAAAGATCGCGTCGGAAGAAATTTAGCTTTATTTGGAGGTGCACTTACTCTAGGCGCTTCTTTAGGCTATTTTTTAGGTGGTCAATTATCAATGCTTCAAACAATGATTCATGCACCTTCATATCAATATGTATTTCTTATTCAATCGTTATTGACACTCATCTATGCGCTTCTTATATTTTTTCTTGTTAAAAATCCAACAATAAAAAAAGAAATGCGTTATATTCCTTTTTATCGTCATATCCTTTCTATCTTTAAAATGCCTTTTTACCAGTGGGCTTTTTACATCGGCTTATTACTTGCAACCATGAGTTTTACTTTTGTCAGTAAGTACTTAGATGTTTATTTTAGAGATTTGGGATTTGATCCAACTGTACTTGGTACTTTTGTTTTATTTACAGGATTCATTAGTTTAATCACTTCACTTTTGATTGTTCCTAAACTGTTTAAATTAAAGTTTAAATTGACTTTCTTTGTGTTGACATTGATTGGTGCACTCGCCTTATGGTGGACCTTTCAGTTTAATCAAATACTTATTAGTTTGTATACTATATTTTCAATTTATATTATTGTAAAAACAGCACATCAACCTTTTGAACAAAGCCATATTTCAACATTTGCAAATGATGATTTTGGTCGTATTATGGGTATCCGACAATTATTTATTGGACTCGGTATGATCTTGGGACCTATTTTAGGAAGTCTTATTTATGCAAGTCAGAGAAAATTAGCATTTGAAATTGCTGCCTATTTGATAGTATTAAGTATAGTATTTATGACTTTAAGTATGCGACCATATAAAATTTGATTAATATTTATTTTGTAAAAAAGTTACACTCAACATTTCTCAAGAATAGAATAATAAAGTCTTAATTCATTACACTAACTTGTTAAAAACGTTTTCATCAAAGATTATCATGAAATTATCTTATAATACTTGTGAGGTAATTATGTCTTTTTTATATCAACATCCATTTAAAGGAAATATACGTCCAATCACCGAGACACCTGATGAGGTATTTTCTCAAAAATTGCTAGGTGATGGGTTTGTTGTTGTACCTTCTGAAGACAACATTTATGCACCAATTACAGGCATCATTGAAACCATTTATGCATCAAAACATATTATCCTTATTAAAAATAAGGATATTACGATGATGTTACATTTAGGCTTAAAAGCTAGAGAAAATATCGTGAATTGGAACGTTCATATAAAAGACCATGTCCAATTAGGGAATCCCATTGGGCAATTATTACCCAATTTTTATCTTCAATCAAATTTAGACCAATCATGCAATATTGTTTTTTTAGAAAAGAAGTCATGTTATTATCATGATACTTATATCACTTGTGAGGATGTATGAATTCATATGTATCTGTCGTTTCAGGGTATGGTATTGGTAAAACACTTATTATTGATGACCTCATTTTAAAACCATCCCTGAAAATTGTTGTTAATCCAAATAAGGAATTAATGATTTTAGATCAAGCGCTTAAAACATTTAGAAAAGAACTTGAAGCCAAGCTTCATGATCCTTCTTCTCATGACGTGCTTGCTTTTCAATATGCGATGTCTTTAGATCAAGAGTTCATTGATTCGATTAAACATTATATTATCACTAAAAAAATGAATGCAGGATATGCATTAAGAATCGCTCTTGACTATTATGTATCTGTTTTATCAACTTCTAAAAACGATTATATTAGGGATCGTATTGATGATTTTGAATCTTTTTATGAACGAATGATGTATGTCATCCAAGGTATTCCGTTTATTGATATCACACATATACAAGATGATGTGATTGTCATTCTAAAAACATTAAATTTACATGTTTTAAATCAATTAAACCCTATGTATGTCAAAGGTATTATTGCAGGCGCTCAATCAGTAACATCCCATGCTGCGATTATCGCTAAACAAAAAGGCATTCCAACTTTATTCGGTGTTGATCAATTAGATACATTTGAGAATAATGAACCCCTACTTTTGGATGCAATTGAAAATCTCATCCTTAAAAATCCAACGACTGCTACATTATCTAAATATCAAGAGAAAACAAGTCATCTTAAAGATGATCAAATTCATCTTCTCTCCTATAAAAACAAGTCAACCGTTACAAATGATGGTCATGTGATACCTTTACTAGGAAATATGTCATCACTAGATGATTTATCTTTAATGGCTTCTTGTGGTGTAGAGGGTATTGGATTAATTCGAACAGAATTATTATTTATTGATAAATTGCTGCCACCAAAACTTAATGAGCAAGTACAATTATATTCAACAATCATCCAAGCAATCACACCTAAAATCATCACCTTTAGATTATTTGATTTAGGCGGCGATAAGCATGTTCCATTTATACATTTAAAAAAAGAAGAAAATCCACTTTTAGGATTACGTGGTATTCGTCTATTTAATGCTTATAAGGATTTATTCTATACACAAATAAAAGCAATGCTGATGGCCTCCATTCATGGTGATATTCATCTATTAATACCGATGGTCTCAACTAAAAAAGAAGTCGTTGAAGTTATACAACTCATTAATGACGTCAAGTCTGAACTCCTCCAACACAATATACCTTATGGAAACATGAACATTGGTGTCATGATTGAAGTGCCCTCATTAGCATTAACGGCGCATATGATTGCACCACTTGTTGATTTCTTTTCAATTGGCACAAATGATCTTATTCAATACACAATGGCAACCGATCGCTCGTTAACAATCGATGAAAAAATTGCAGATCCATATCATCCTTCTATCATTGCTTTATTAAGTCACGTGATTGAAAGTGCGAATAAAAATAATATTCCTGTAAGTGTTTGTGGTGACGTCGCATCAGAACCCTTGTATGCTTCACTACTTATTGCATTAGGTGTATCGACACTTTCAATGGTTCCTCATAAAATATTATTGATTCGAAAACATATTCATGATCTCAACTTTTCATATATTAATAACTTGAAAGAGGAATTACTGCTTTTAGAAAATCGAAATGATGTTCAAGCTCTACTAACAAAAACACCGTCCAATTAGGATGGTGTTTTTTTATTCATGTTTTGATTTAATAAAATACGTTTTTAGTCGTTTAAAGAGTTTGGTTTGTTCATAACTTAAGATGGCGACTTTATAAATCGGTGTGACTAAGACAATCACGCCAATGGTTGTGATGGTAAGAATCAAAAGTGCAAAGATGACTTCAAGTGGTGTTAGTAGTCCCGCTGCAAAAGCAACAGGTGCCGTCATAGGTGCAAAAAATGGTATGAAAGAAGCAATTCTAAGAAGTGTATCGCCACCTGCAGCAGATGCAAAAATAGAAATGTAAAAGCCGATGACTAACATGATCATAATCGCATGTTAGTCATGCATATTTAATGTAACGCATAGCGATTTGAAAGCTTCTAATGACATTGTTTCTTGATCTTGTGACCCATATCTTCTTATTGTCACGGATTGATTTTCAACTTCTTGATCTCCTAAAACTAGAGTAAATGGAATTTTATCAGTTTGAGACGCTCTAATCTTATATCCCATCTTTTCATTCCTTAAATCAAGCTCGACTCTAAATTTAGAAAGCACTTCTTTCACTTGATGCGCGTAAGCTTCGTGTAACTCTAAATGTACTGGAATGACCATGATTTGCGTTGGAGACAACCAAAATGGAAAAGCACCTTTATATTCTTCGATTAAATAGGCAACAAACCGTTCCATTGTTGATACAATGCCCCTATGAATCACAACAGGTCGATGGTCTTTACCATCTTCACCAACATAGGTTAATTCAAATTTTTCAGGTAATAAAAAGTCTAATTGAATGGTTGAAAGTGTTTCTTCATGACCAAGTGCTGTTTTAACTTGGACATCGAGTTTAGGACCATAAAAGGCAGCTTCACCTTTCGCTTCGTAATAATCTAATCCTAATTCATCCATCGCTTCTTTAAGCATGGATTCTGCTTTATTCCACATTGAATCATTTGGATAATATTTTTCTTTATCCACTTTGTCACGATAACTTAAGCGGCACGTGAAATCGGTGATATTAAAATCTTTATAGACCTCAAATAATAAATGGGCAACACGTTTAAATTCTTCTTTAATTTGATCTGGTCTTACAAAAATATGGGCATCATTTAATGTCATTTCTCTAACACGTTGAAGTCCAGATAACGCCCCACTTTTTTCATACCTGTGCATCATCCCTAGTTCAGCAATACGAATAGGTAACTCTTTATAACTATGAATGTCTTGTTTAAAAATAAGCATATGATGAGGACAATTCATAGGTCTTAAAACAAGTAGCTCACCGTCTCCCATATCCATAGGTGGAAACATATTTTCATGGTAATGATCCCAATGACCAGATGTCTTATATAAATCAACATTGGCCATAATTGGCGTATAAACATGGTCATAGCCTAAAGCAATTTCTTTATCGGTAATATAACGTTCGATGACGCGTCTAATGGTTGCTCCTTTTTTTAACCAAAAAGGCAATCCAGCACCAGCTTCTTTCGTTGTCATAAATAAGTTTTGCGCTTTACCGATTTTACGATGATCGCGCGCTTTTCTTTCTTCTAATAATGTTAAATAAGCCTGTAGATCTTCTTCACTAAAAAAAGCTGTTCCATACACTCTTGTAAGCATATCATTTTTTGCATCGCCTCTAAAGTAAGCCCCTGCAAGTGATAATAATTTAAAATGCTTAATAAGTCCTGTATGAGAAACATGGCCACCACGACATAAATCTGTGAAATCACCTTGTTTGTAAAAAGAAAGTTGATCGTCTTTATATTGTTCAATGATATCAAGTTTAAACTTATCGTGAGCAAACATCTTTTGCGCCTCTTCATAAGAGGCTTCAATTCTAACGATTGGAAGTGCTTGATCTTTTAAAGCATGCATTTTCTTTTCAATGGTTAATAAATCTTCTTCTGTCATTTGGTAATCAGGCACCATAATATCATAATAAAACCCTTCTTCAATTGCTGGTCCTACACCAAATAAAGCATTTGGATATAACGATAAAACTGCTTGAGCAAGTAAATGCGCAGCGGAATGTCTTAAAAAATAAAGTGCTTCAGAATCTTTTTTCGTAATAATTTTAAAGGATGCATCTTCATGTAGTGGTCTTGATAATTCAACATAGGTATCATTGACCATTGCACCAATGGCGTCTTTTGCTAAACTCTTTGAAATGGATGACGCGATATCATAAGATGTCAAACCTTGATCATATGCTTTGATACTTCCATCTGGAAACGTTAAATTCATAATGTGCCTCTTTCATAAAAACATGCCTTATCAACAGATAAGACATGATTATTATAGCATATATTCACTTGTTTTTCTATGTTAACTTCACTAAAGTCATAAGGTCTCGAAATCTTTTAATGAGCCTCAAGGCTTTCACACGATTGACCTCATCATGACCAGTGGCTAAGACATCAACCAGTTCTGTTAAGGTATAGTTTGATGATACATAGACGGGTAAAGATGCACTTAACCTATATTGAATCAGTGGCATTAAAATTTCATCTCTAAACCAAGGAGAATGAAACTCACCACCTAAATCATCTAGTATTAATATGGCTGTTTGTTTTAAGATATTGATTCTTTTTTCAATGGTCCCCTCATCAATCCCTTGTTTAAATCCGCGTATCAAATCAGGCACATATGTAAAAATAACATCAACATCATGGGTCGCATAAGAAGCTGCAATCGCGGACAATAAATAACTTTTTCCTGATCCATAGGGACCATAGATATAAAGACCTTTAGTTGCTTTTTTATCTAAATACATAGAAATAGAATCTTCTGCTGCTTTTTTAGCCGTCTTACGATTTTCTGTTTTTTCATGAAAATCATTTAAACTTGCATGCTGAATATAAATATCACTATCAAAATAAGATAAGTATTTTCTAAGTTTTAATTGTTTCATCGCATACGCTTTTTCTTTTGTGGGACGGTAAACAATCTCAATATAAGGCGATGTCATTAACACTGGAAGATAGCCATCATATTCTGTTTGGTCATATTTATCCATTAAATATTGATACACTTTTAAAACATCTTGATCATCGATGTTTAGATCTTTTGTTTCATCATCTTTTAAAATAACCTGACGCATCTCTTCAAGAGTCATAGTGCTTCCTCCTCTTTTTTGAGTTGTTCTAAGTAGCTATCTAACCAATCAGGTTCGACTGAAACACGCACAGACTTTTTATATGTCTTTTTTTGAAAGGTTGATTCTAATTTTGTTGTCATTTCAATCGCATCTTCTGATGTTGAAACGCCTTTCGATAACCAGTCATTTAATATTTTTTCTAAATAATGAAGATGTGGTAAAATACCATCTTTTCTTTTTAAAACAAAAATGAGTAAGACATTAATCAC
>JAQCDH010000041.1 GCA_027620815.1 Bacillota bacterium
TTCATGGTCATCATGTTCATCTTCATGGTCATCATGTTCATCTTCATGGTCATCATGTTCATCTTCATGACCATCATGATCCTCTTCATGGTGATTGTGTTCTACATTCAGCTCTAATTCTAAATTTAGCGATACTGTATTTGTAAAAGTAAGATCTTTTACCCAGTTTTCTAGTGTATTAGACGTGTAAATAAATAATGATGATGTTTCAATCATTTGACGGTCGTTAGACGTGATTTCAAATGCATGAGGACTTGTGCCAAATGGTAAAATATTATGCACGGTTAAATCATCACCAGCAATGTATGTTGCCATATCATATTGAGGTAATAACGTTGTAACAACATCATACCTTTCTGTTTCTTGACAACTTGCTAATATAAAAGTTGTAAATAATAATGTTATAATTGTTAAAGTTTTTTTCATTATATATCTCTCCTTATAATTGCGAATCATTTGCAACTAAATTATAACATACAAAAACCTAGATGCAAACATTTTGCAATAAATAATATCGATATGTTTCGTATTGTCTTTAAAAAGCGTTTATGCTATAATAAAACTACTTCATGAGTGGGATTTAGTTTCCACTCAATTTTATTGAGAGGATACTTATGTTTGAAAAACTTAAAGAAGCAATTGACGTGATCATTAAAAATCATCCATTTGAATTGTATGAAATCAATCAAACGATGATATTTGGTCAACAAGGGATAGAAATACTTGTTGATAACGATGATGGTCCAATTTCAACTGATGCACTTGAAGCGTTTCATCAAGAAATACTAACGCTTGATGATGACACACTTCCCGATCACCTCATGATTGAAGTATCTTCAGTTGGTATTGAACGACCATTAAAAAATGAAAAAGATTATCAAAAAGTGATTGGGAAATACATGTATCTTATATCCGATCACTACAAAGGCTACGGAACATTAGAAGCATACACACAAGAGGCGATTACCATTAGTTATTTAGAAAAAACAAAAAAAATAATGAAGACCATTCCATTAGCATCGATATCATCTGCACGTCGTGCAGTAAAATTTTAGGAGAAAAATATGATAAGTAAAGAATTTTTTAAAAACATCGAGCTTGTTGCAGAAGAAAAAGCACTTACGGTTGAACAAGTTAAAGAAGCATTTATCCAAGGACTCATTGCGGGCTGTAAGAAAGCATTTGATGTGAGATCATGCCGCGTTGAATTAAAAGAAGAAAAAAGTGAACTTCTTTTATATACGCAACAACTTGTTGTAGAAGAGTATTCTTTAGATAACGAAAAAAACTACACACAACTATTAGTTGAAGAAGCAAAAGAACTTAAAAAGACTGCAAAAGTCGGAGACATCATTGAAACAAAAGTGTCCCCTCAAGACTTTGGACATTTTGCTGTACGTGATTTTAAAAGCAGATTGAATGAAGCTTTAATTACCATGCAAAAAGAAAATTTATTTAATTATTTCAAAGCGATGGAAGGAAATGTCTTATCATGTCGCGTCATTGATGTGAAAGATGACTTTTACCGTTTAGATATCGGTCGTGATCTAACAACATTACTCCCTAAAAAAGAAACTTTACCAAAAGATAAATTTCATGCTGGAGACTATGTTAAAGTGTATGTTTCTGAAGTAGAGATGAAAGGTAAATGGCCAAAAGTTTTTGTTTCTAGAACAAATAGTAAGCTTATTATCAAATTATTAGAAAACTTAATCCCAGAAATTAAAGAAGGTATTATTGAAATCATGGGAATTAGTAGAGAACCTGGCGATCGTGCTAAAATCGGATTAAAATCAAATGATCCTAAAGTTGATCCAATTGGTGCTTGTGTTGGAGAAGGTGGTGCGCGTATTAAAGAAATCGTACGTGCATTAAGCGATGAAAAAATCGACTTATTTAGATGGTCAGATAACGAACATGAACTCATTGCAAACGCCCTTCAACCTGCAGAAGTTGTTGCAGTCACAAACATCAATCCAAAAGATAAAACAGCACTTGCAATCGTACCAGATGATCAATTATCTCTTGCAATTGGTAAATTAGGACAAAATGTGAAACTCGCAGTACAAGCATGTGGCTGGTCAATTGATATTAAATCAGAACAAAATGCTGCCATGGAAGGTATTTTATATTAGGAGGTGTCACATGAAACATACACCACTTAGAACATGTTTAGTTACAAGAGAAAAATTACCAAAAGAACAACTTTTAAGAGTTGTTAAAACAAAAGATGATACCATTACCTTTGATCCAACTGGAAAAATGAATGGACGCGGTGCTTACATTAAAAAAGATAGTGATGTCATCAAAAAAGCGCAACAAAAAAAGATTCTTTCTCGTCATTTTGAAACAAATATCCCTGTAGAATTTTACGTTTTATTAGAGGAAAGATGTCATGATTAATAATCTTGGACTCGCATTTAAAGCTAAAAAAATTGCCATTGGTACAGATTTATCGATAGAAAAAATGCGTCAAAAAAAAGCAGTGATGATTTTACTTGCAAGTGATGCATCAGAAAACACACAAAAAAAAATTAGAGACAAAGCGTCTTTCTACGGCATAGACGTGATAGATACTTTTACATCTGAACAATTATCCCAACCCATTGGCAAAGGCCAAATCAAAGTGATTGCGATACTTGATGAAGGATTTAAAAAGATCATCATCTAAAAGAAAAAGGAAGTGAACATATGCCTAAACAACCAAAACAAATTAAGAAGCAACCAATTGCATATCATAAACCTATGCAACACGCACCAAAAAAAGCAAAACCTGAAGGACCACAAATACTCACCTATAAAGATGGGATGAACGTATCTGAAGTTGCAAAAGCAATGGATGTTTCAAGTGCAGTCATTATTAAAAAACTCATGTTGATGGGAATGATGACTTCTGTGAATCAAGTCATTGATCGTGATACCGTTGAACTTATCGCATTAGAAGAAGGTTTTCAAGTTATTGATGAAGTCATCACCGATGTCACACGTTTTGATGAAATGGAAACCAATGATGATCCAAAAGATTTAGTAAAACGTCCTCCAATTGTTACCATTATGGGACACGTTGACCACGGTAAAACAACATTACTAGATACCATTAGAAAATCACGTGTCGCCCAATCTGAAGCAGGCGGTATTACCCAACATATTGGTGCGTATCAAGTCGATTATAAAGGTGAAAAAGTGACATTTATTGACACACCAGGACACGCTGCATTTACTGAGATGCGTGCTCGCGGTGCAAAAGTCACTGACATCGTTATTATTGTGGTAGCTGCAGATGATGGTGTTATGCCACAAACCATTGAAGCCATTGATCATGCAAAAGCAGCGAATGTTCCAATCATTGTTGCAGTCAACAAAATGGATCGTCCACAAGCCAACCCAGATAAAGTCATGACATCACTCTCAGAAAGAGGACTCACACCAGAAGAGTGGGGTGGTCAAACACCTTATGTTAAAATCTCTGCATTGAAAAATGAAGGGATTGATGCATTACTTGAACTGATCATTTTACTAAGTGAAGTTGAAGAACTTAAAGCAAATCCAAAACGATTTGCTCAAGGTACTGTCATTGAAGCACGTCTTGACAAAGGACGTGGCTCTGTAGCAACACTCATCATTGAATCAGGAACGCTTCGCGTCGGTGATTATTTAGCGTGTGGAAATACATATGGTAAAGTTAGAACGATGGAAGATGATTTAAAAAATCGTTATAAAGAAGCATTACCATCGATGCCAATTGAAATCACAGGATTAAATGAAGTCCCTAAGGCAGGAGACATCTTCAAAGCATTTGATGATGAAAAAATGACGCGTCAAATTGCGGAAGAACGTCAATCTAGAGATCGTGAAAAAGAACTCAAGAAACGTTCTAAAACATCCCTTGAATCACTGATGGGAGATATTGAATCTTCAGAAAAAGAACTCAATCTTATTATCAAAGGTGATGTCAATGGTTCCATTGAAGCTCTCAAAGGATTACTTGAAAAAATTGATGTTGAAGGATTCCATGTCAATGTCTTACGCGGAGAAGTTGGTGCGATTTCAGAAAGTGATGTCACACTCGCTTCAGCAACAAAATCAATTTTAATTGGATTTAATGTACGTCCAACATCCTCAGTGAAGGCACTTGCAGATACGCAAGGTGTAGAAATTAGATTATACTCAATTATTTACCGTGTCCAAGAAGATATTGAAGCGGCACTTAAAGGCATGCTTGCTCCTAAATTTGAAGAAATTGTCATTGGACAAGCAGAAATTAGAGATATCTTTAAAGTCTCTAAAATCGGAACGATTGCAGGATGTATCGTTACAGATGGATCGATTGTGCGTGATGCCCTTGTCCGTGTATTAAGAAACGGTATTGTTGCATATGAAGGAAAACTTGCATCACTTAAACGCTTCAAAGATGATGCAAAAGAAGTTCGCCAAGGTTTTGAATGTGGACTTTCCATTGAAAACTTTAACGATTTAAAAGTAGGCGACATCATCGAAGCTTCTAAAATGAAAGAAATCGAGGTGGCATAATGTCCATTTCCATAGAAAGACTTGCAAGTTTAATTCAAAGAGAACTTGCGAATATCGTTAACGAAGAAGTTAAAAATAGTCAAGTTGGCTATGTCAATTTGACAGAAGTCAAAGTTACGAAAGACTTATCTTATGCATCTATTTTTTATACCATTTTATCTGATGAAGAAGAAGTCATTCAAAAAGCCCAACAAATTCTTGAAAAAAATACATCAAAAATAAGAAAAAGACTTGCAGAAAAAATTAGAAACATAAGAAAAATTCCGGAGTTGTTGTTTAAATACGATGAAGCCCTTGCTTACGGAAATCATATCGATCAACTCTTAAAAACAATTAAGTAACGCAAGTTACTTTTTTGTTATAATAACATCGAGGTTCTATGATTGCAGAAGTCATTATTGACATCAAACATCATGATGTCAACCAACTTTATGATTATGTCATACCAAAACATCTTACACACATTCTTGAAATTGGAATGCGAGTATGGGTGCCTTTTTCCCATCAAAAACGCACAGGTATCGTAATTAATCTTAAAGAGACATCAATGGATGCAACAAAAGATATCCTTGAAATTGATACAGGATTACCTATCTTAGGACAACATGAGCTTGATGGTGTTCAAGAACTTGTTAAAAACAATCATATGCTTTATCAACAAGCATTTGAACTCATGATTCCGCATGTTTTTCAATTAAAATATTATTACGAGGTTTTCGTCCATCAAAAAGACGCTCTCTTAGATTCACTAAAAATGAGTGAGGTAGGTAAACGTTATAAGCTTTTAAAAAGAGACGAAATACACTTATCAAAGCTTAAATTACGTCATCAACAAGAAATTTTAGAACTCACTCAAATCGCAATTAATCACTTACCTAAAAGAAAGACATTCAACTATGTTTACACAGGTAAAAAATATGAGAGACTAACGCGCTTGTTAAGTTCGCTTAAATATCATGAGAATTACAAAAAAGAAACGCTCATGGATATGGGGTTTTCAACTTCAAATATGAAAACACTGATCAAGCACGGCATCTTCATTCAACAAGAAGACGTGATCGATCAACCTGAAAAAATAAAACTTCAAAAAGAAAAAAAACCAATAGAGGGTTTAATCTTTCCATTTGAAACCATGCTTTTAGATGTAAAGAAAAAAATAGAACAATCCATCAAAAATAAAGAAAACTTACTTATATTGGTGCCAAATATTCACCTTTTAACGACACTTAAAGAACACTTTAAGACCACGTTAACCTATGATTACAAGACCACAGCTAAAACCATGCTTCAAATTATAAAAGCCTTTCAGGAAAGCCCACACATTCTTATTTCAACAAGAAAAGGGATCTTTTTGCCTGTATCATTTGATCAAATAGTGATTGTTGAAAGTCATTCAATGACTTACCGTTATGATCAAGGCGTCTTTTTTGATACGATTGAAACAATCACCAATCTATTTCCAAATGTCAAGTTATCACTTCATAGTTATACGATGTCTCCTCATCTATTATTGTTGAATGAAAACCATCTTCAAAAATCATTTCAATCTTTTGAAAGACAAGATAATATGCAAGTGGTTTCAATGAAAGATGAACTCTTAGAAGGTCATACTAAAGTATTATCAAGAGAGGTCATTCAAGCTGTAAAAACATCACTTAAAAACAAACATGTGGTGATGTACTACCCTAAAAAAGGTTATCAAACCGTTAATGTATGTAGGCTTTGTGGGGATGTTCAAAGGTGTCCTAGTTGTCACGAAAAATTAAAAGTAACCTCATCTTATGAAGCATCATGTTTAGCATGTCATCAAAGCTATCCACTTTCAGATATGTGTGAACACAATCATCCAAAAATGATGAAACCACTTGGATTAGGGTTAGAATATGTTGCTAAAAATATTCAAAGTATTTTTAAAGATACCCCTGTTTATATCATCGATAAAGAACATGCCACCTTTGAAATGACAGATCAAAAAGCAATCTTTATTGGGACACAAAAAATACAATCGTATCTACAAACACTTGATTTTGATATTGCTGTCATCGTATTAACCGATTTATCTTTTCATGTAATGGATATGCTAGATGATGAGAGACATCTTTTTGATTTACTTGCGCTTACGCCACTCGCACATCAAAAAATTAAAAAAACGTATATTCAAACCTATGATCAAGAACATATCATGATCAAAGGTTTATTTGATCCAGAATCATATATGAAAGAGCGTTTAAAAGAAAGAGAATTATTATCTTTACCCCCTCATACAAAATTATTTGAAATCAAGATTGATCATCCCTCCTTTTTTAAAGGATATCAAGAAACCTTAAAGATCAAAGCATCGCTTGA
>JAQCDH010000042.1 GCA_027620815.1 Bacillota bacterium
ATGGTGCTTCTATTTTTCATTTGTATGTAAAGAATAAAGATGAAAAAATTGAAGTCTCCGTTCAACCAGATGACATTAATGAATTTTTAACGTCTCAATTTTATTACGGTAAAACAGTTGGAAGAACAGCTGGACGTTTATTTTACCCGAGCTATTCCATTGGGAATACAGAGTACTTACTAGATGATACAAGTAACCCCTCTTTATTACATGGTGGCGAAAACGGCTTTTCATTTAAACACTTTGAGATTGTTGAACTGAGTGAGGCCCTTGTTAAACTCAAAGCAATTTCTTATGCTGATGAAGGTCCATATGACGGAATATTAACCCTTTTTACAATTAAGCAATAACACTTTAGAAATCATCTATGAAGCACACACAACTGAAACAACACTATGTAACATCACGAATCATGTGTACTTAAATTTATCGAAACAGCATACCATTGATGATCATCATATGACAATCCATGCAGATACCTATTTAAATATTGATGACAATAATAAAATTATAAGTGTTGAGCCAGTTAAAGAACCTTTTGATTTTAATCAAGGATTAAAGTTAAAAGAAGCGTTAAATATCATGGAAAATACTTCTTTTAAAGGATTCGATCATACGTTTATCTTTAGTGAAGATAAACATGTTCAAATGGAAGTAGAAACGGATACATTCAAAATGATGTTAAAAACAACGAACCCTTCAGTTGTTTTGTACACACACAATAAACCTGCTCCTCATCAATTAAGACACTTAGGAAAAGAAGAAAATAAACATGCAGCATTCACAATTGAAACTCAGTATGAACCAGGTGGCATTCAATTTGAAGGATTAAATCACGCTGTTTTAAAACCTAAAGATACGTACTATGAGACAACAACATTAGAATTTCACGTAAAAAACACAAAATAAAGCAATTCACATTGTATTTCAAATGATTTTATGTTAATATATTTAAGAATTTAAAGGAGTGAATCATATGCGCGAATTAGTCAAACTTGTATGTACTGAATGTGGCGACGAAAACTACCATACAACAAAAAATAAAAAATTACACACAGAACGTATGGAAGTAAAAAAATATTGCCCAAGATTACGTAAATATACCATTCATAAAGAGAAAAAATAAACGATGCTTGCATCGTTTTTTTCTTGCCAAAAAATCACATATTATCATTTAACGAATACAAAAAACCACACTTATATAAAAAAATAGCAATAAACACTTGACAGTGCCAAACGCATATTATACAATGATATTGGCACAAGACACAAATGAGTGCTAAATGAGGTGAATGCATGCTTAGTAGTAGGCAAAAACTGATCTTGAAAGCAATTATTGATGAATACATCAATACCGCACAACCTGTTGGATCTAAATATTTAACACAAGTTCCATATTTAACATTTTCAAGTGCAACACTACGTTATGACATGGCTGAATTAGAATTACTTGGATACTTAGAAAAAACACATACATCAAGTGGTCGCATTCCTTCAGAACTTGGGTACAAATATTATGTTGACCATTTAATTACTAGAGATGTAGATGTTCAAATTTCATTTCCTGTGATTGATGATGTCTTAAAACAAAATCAAATCAAACGTGAACAAGCGATTGAAGAGGCTGTAAAGTTACTTTCAGATTTAACCAATTACACAGCACTCGCTGTTGGACCCACACACGAACAACTCACCATCAAAAAAGTCGATTTTATTCCATTAACGGATGAAACAGCAACCTTACTTATTGTGACAAACCAAGGACACGTTGAACATCAAACCATCACGATTCCCGATGGTCTGAATATGAATGATTTAAAAGAGACCATTAAGACATTAGATGAGTTACTTTCTAATAAGACACTTGAAGATGCTTCAATTATCTTAAAAGAATCATTGATGAAAAATGATTTAAAAACGTTTTTGGACTTTCAACAACAACTCATGGCATCATTTATACAAGCCTTCTCAAAATTCAGTGAAGAAAATGTGTATTTATCAGGAATGACACGCATGTTTGATCAACCAGAATTTGATAACGGTGGCTATATTAAAAAATTTGTTGAAATGCTGGACAGGCGTGACTTAGTAAAAATGATTGGTCAACAAGATGGACTTCAAGTGAGGTTTGGAAGTGATATGAAATTAATTCCAATGGAAAATTGCACTATGATTTCTATTCCGTATCAAATCAATCAACAAGAACATGGTACGATCGCAATCATCGGTCCGAACCGAATGCCTTATGGTAAAGTCATTCCTCTGCTTGAATACATCGCACTCAACATTGGAAAATTATATAAAAAATAGAGGACAATATGGAAGATAACACAACAAAAGAGACTGAACAAGTAGAAAAGCAGTACAAGAAAAAACCAAGTTTAAAAGATCAAATAGAAATACTTGAAAAAGAAATTGTTGATCTTAAAGATAAAAACTTAAGAGTGGTTGCAGAATTTGAAAATGCAAGAAAACGATTAGACATACAACGTATTCAAGACCGCAAGTATGCATCAAAGTATTTAATTGATCAACTACTTACACCACTATCTCAACTTGATAAAATCGTTGAGTTACCAACAGAAGATGAAAAACTAAAAAACTTCTTAATCGGCTTTAAAATGATTAAAGATCAAATTTTTAAAACCTTAGAAGCAGATGGACTTAAGGAAATTGAGGCATTAAATCAACCTTTTGATCCAAATTTCCATGAAGCAATGGAAAAAATACATGATCAAAATCAACCGAATGGTATTAACGTAGCTGTCATTAATAAAGGCTATATGTATAAAGAACAATTAATTAAACCGGCCACGGTAAAAGTAAATGAATGGAGTGAAGAACATGGCGAAAGCAAATAAAATTATCGGTATCGATTTAGGAACTACCAACTCATGCGTGAGCGTGATGGAAGGTGGCGAAGCAAAAGTGATTGCAAATGCAGAAGGTGGACGTACCACCCCATCTGTGGTTGCATTCAAAGGCGATGATGTATCAGTTGGTGAAGTTGCAAAAAGACAAGCAATCACCAACCCAAATACCATCATCTCAATTAAGAGACACATGGGAGAAAATGATTATCGTGTCAGTGTGAACGATAAAAAATATACCCCACAAGAAATTTCTGCAATGATCTTAAAAAACTTAAAGAAAACAGCAGAAGATTATTTAGGTGCAGAAGTCACGCAAGCAGTCATTACGGTTCCTGCGTATTTTAATGATGCACAAAGACAAGCAACCAAAGATGCAGGTAAAATTGCAGGGTTAGAAGTGAAACGTATCATCAACGAGCCTACCGCAGCAGCGCTTGCATACGGTATTGATAAAGTTGATAAAGAACAAACCATCTTAGTGTTTGACTTAGGTGGGGGGACCTTTGACGTGTCCATCTTAAAACTTGCAGATGGTACTTTTGAAGTCATTTCAACATCAGGCGATAACTTACTTGGTGGGGATGACTTTGACCAAAAAATCATTGATTATTTAGTTGCAGAATTTAAACGTGATCAAGCTGTGGATTTATCAAAAGATAAAATGGCGATTCAACGTTTAAAAGATGCTGCTGAAAAAGCGAAAAAAGAGTTATCAGGTGTGACAACCACGCAAATCTCATTACCATTTATTACGATGGGGGATGCAGGTCCATTACACTTAGAACTTAACTTAACACGTGCCAAATTTAATGAAATCACATCTGATTTAATCGATCGTTGTGAAGGACCCGTTCGTACGGCATTAAAAGATGCAAAAATGGGATCCAATGACATTCACCAAGTATTACTTGTTGGTGGATCAACACGTATTCCAGCCGTTCAAGAACTTGTAAAAAAAATACTTAATAAAGAACCTAATAAATCAGTCAACCCTGATGAAGTGGTTGCAATGGGTGCTGCCATTCAAGGTGGTGTGCTTGCAGGAGATGTCAAAGACGTTTTATTACTTGATGTCACACCGTTATCATTAGGAATTGAAACCATGGGTAACGTCTTTACAAAACTCATTGAACGTAATACAACCATCCCTACTTCAAAATCACAAGTATTCTCAACGGCAGCAGATAATCAACCAGCAGTCGATATCCATGTCTTACAAGGTGAAAGACCAATGGCATCAGACAATAAAACACTTGGTCGCTTTCAATTATCAGACATTCCACCTGCACAAAGAGGCGTCCCGCAAATTGAAGTGACATTTGATATTGACGCCAATGGTATTGTTGCTGTGAAAGCAAAAGACTTAGGTACCAATAAAGAACAAAACATTACCATTACAGGCAATGATTCACTTTCTAAAGAAGAAATTGATCGTATGATCAAAGAAGCTGAAGAAATGGCAGAAACAGACAAAGCAAGACGCGAAGAAGCAGAATTAAGAAATGAAGCTTCAAGTTTAACATTCCAAACAACAAAAGCATTAGATGATTTAAAAGATGATGTCGATGCAACAGAAAAAGAAGATGTGGAAGCAAAAATTAAAGCGGTTGAAGAAGCATTAAAAGGTACGGACATAGAAGCAATTAAACAAGCAAAAACAGCACTTGAAAGTGTTGCTCAAGGGATTGCTCAAAAAGCATATCAAAAAACACAACAACAAGCATCTGAACCAACACAAGATGAACCAAAAAGCAATGAAGACAACACGGTAGATGCAGAATTTGAAGCAAAAGACTAAATCATATTGGAGTTAAAACATGGCGGATAAACGCGACTATTATGATGTTTTAGGGTTAAAAAAAGGGTCTTCTGAAGATGAAATTAGAAAAGCCTACAGACAATTAGCCAAAAAATATCATCCAGATGTATCGTCTGAGCCCGATGCAGAATCTAAATTTAAAGAAGTTCAAGAGGCATATGATACATTAAGCGATAGTGAAAAACGCCAAATGTATGATCAATATGGTCACCAAGGAAATAATCCGTTTGGTGGAGGTTCTGGTGCTGGATTCGAAGGATTTGGTGGTTTTGGTGATATCTTCTCTCAATTTTTTGGAGGAGGGTCTCAACGTCAAACAAGCCGGTCCTATGATGGCCCACAGCGTGGTGAAGATATTGAAAAAGTGATGACCATTGATTTTATGGAAGCCGTCCTAGGTATAAAAAAAGATGTCTCAGTCGACATTGAAGATACATGCCATACATGTGGTGGATCAGGTGCTGCTTCTAAAGATGATATTGAAACATGTTCAAGATGTCATGGCGATGGTCATATTAATGTTGATCAACGGACGATGTTTGGAACCATTCGTTCTCAACAAGTATGTAACCAATGTGGTGGACGTGGTAAAGTTATTAAAAAACGTTGTCATACATGTAGCGGGTCTGGAAAAGTCAGACAAACTAAAAATGTCTCTGTGAATATTCCAGCAGGTGTGGATAATAATATGACCCTTAAAGTCGCTGGTTATGGACATGGTGGGACCAAAGGTGGTTCTCATGGTGATTTATATCTAACCTTTAGAGTCAAACCGCATAAAGTATTTAAAAGAGAACGCGACAATATCCATTTAGATGTCCCATTAACCATTACGCAAGCCGTATTAGGCACCTCTGTTGATATTCCTACGATTTACGGTGAAGTCACCCTTAAAATTCAACCAGGAACGGCGCATGGGTCGGTTTTAAAAATGAGTGGTCAAGGGATTGCGAATGTTCAAAACAAACGCAAAGGTGATCAACTCGTTCACTGCATCATTGATATTCCTAAAAATGTATCCGGTGAAGAGAAAAAACTCTTTGAAAAACTTGCGACTTTAGAGAGCAACAAACAAGCATCTGCTTGGGAAAAATTTAAAAATTTATTTAAATAAGAAAAATCATGGTAGAGATTTCTCTATCATGGTTTTTTTATGACTGAATGTTATAATTGAATTAAGAGGTGAAAAGATGACATTAATTAAACACAACCAAAAAGGCAATTTAAAACCTTATTTTTATTTTGCATTAGAAGAATATGCAATGAAAGAGCTTCTTAAAAAACATGATAGTTTCTTTTTTACATGGGAAATAGAAGGTGTTGTGATTGGTAAAAATCAGCTTATCGAAAACGAAGTGAACCTCCATTACTGCAAAGAGAATAACATTGAGATTTTTAGACGTCCTACGGGCGGTGGATGTGTGTATGCTGATGAAAGAAACACAATGTTTTCAATGGTTACTTCTAAGAAAAACGAGTCTTTTTCATTTAAACCTTATTTATCAAAGATCATTGATGCGATGAAAGCACTCGGTGTTGAATTAGAATTTAGTGGACGTAACGATCTTTTATATCAAGGTAAAAAAATATCAGGAAATGCATTTTTACAAAATAAATATGGCATGCTCATGCACGGAACGTTTTTATATGATTGTGATCTAGAAACCATGGTGCGT
This sequence comes from Bacillota bacterium, assembly GCA_027620815.1. GTDB lineage: Bacteria > Bacillota_I > Bacilli_A > Acholeplasmatales > Acholeplasmataceae > UBA8290. The sequence continues at coordinate 6,369 of JAQCDH010000042.1, forward strand.
GCGATTTCTCCAAGTGATGAAAAATTAATATCTAAAGGGATTGAGTCAGTTCGCTCTCGCGTCACGAACATGAAACCATTTTTAAATGGCATGACTCAAGATGCACTCATTCACCATTTTGAAACCTACATTACTAATGATATATATGAACTGACAGAAGAAGACATTCAAGCCATTCATGAACTATCACTAAAATATCAAGATACGTCTTATATTTATAGACAACAACCACCGCATACAAAAATTTTAAAACAACGAATTCCAGGTGGACTATTTGAACTGATCTTAACATTACATCACGGTAAGATTGAAAAGCTTGTGATTCAAGGAGATTTTTTTGACATCAATCCACTTGATACATTTGAGGT
>JAQCDH010000043.1 GCA_027620815.1 Bacillota bacterium
AGAAGCATGAGTCCTATAAATATTTTTATTTTTTTCATTTGAAATATTATATCATATGCGTCATTGAAGGGATATTGATATGTAAAAAAAGGGATAAATCCCTTAATTTATAATAGTGTCAAATCGATATGATCAAATGTAAAGTCATTTAAGTCAATATCTTCTTCGTAATTGACATGATCAAATTCAAATCCATGAATGTGATGAAACTCTTTAACAAAATCATGAGTACCTTGAAGATCAACGATATTTGCCTTTGCTTCTTTTAGTTTATTTAAAGTTGCTTTTTGTATATCTTCTTGCATTTCATAATGATCAATGCGTATTCTATGCAAGTGATCCACCCGTCTTAAATCTCCATAGACCATGTCTTTAAACAAACGATGCTTGTGGGCAAGCGTTGTTTCATGAAGACCTTTTTCTTTCATGACATCAAATAAACATGCAATGTATGATGTAATCCCTGGAATGAAGACTGACGCTTTTGTCACGACTGCTTTAGATGATGAAATCAAAGACTCACCCTGATACTTTTCTTTTAACCAAACATTCATACGTAATGACGTTGCTTCTAAATCATCTTTGGCTTTACCAATGGTACCCGCACGGTAGATTTTATCCATAGAGCCACTCCCTACATAAGTATAACTGATGGTTTTTATCCCTTGATCTAATAGGTTAGCTTGATCGAGATGTGTGATCCAAGATTCCCAATCAGAACCACCCATGACATAGACTGTATTGTTGATGTCTTCTTCTGTTGCAGCGTCCATATGAAGTGGTTTAAGTGTTTTTGTTGCAACATCAATGGTATCACCATCTATAGGTTCACCTATTGGTTTTAGTGCTGAGCGAACAAGATCTCCTGTTTTTGGATTTGGTCTTGCACCAGCAGCAAGTGAATAAATGACTAAATCAACTTTCCCAAATTCTTTTTTAATACGAGCAATCACTTCTTTTTTGGTTTGCTCACTGAATGCATCTGCAACAATATCGACATGTTTGGTTTTAAGTTTTTTCGCTTCTTCTAAAAAATAAACGTTATTCCAAAAGCCTGCAGAACCTGTTTTTTTATCCGATGGTTCCCCTTCAAAAGAAACATTTAACGTATTTGCACCGGAAGCGACTGCAAGCGCAACTCTTGAAGTGAGACCATAACCTGATGATCCACCAATAATAAGAACATTTTTAGGTCCACTAAATTTCTGAAATGTTTCTGCTTCTTGAAACAACGATAAAACATATGCTTGAATGCCTTTTGGATGTGCATTCAAAAAGACATTTGAACGTATAGAAGGTGTAATAATCATAGCTTATTTTCCTTTTAAAAATGCTTGGTAGAAATGATGAATCTCTTCAGCAATCGATTGAATGGTTTGATGATGATTATCAATGATGAAGTGAATTTTGTCAAGATGTGAGACTTGAAAAGTAACATCATCTTCTTTTAATCGTTTTGAAATGAGGTGAATATCATCCCCTCGGGATAACATTCTGGTTTGTCTCATTTCTTTATCACTTTGAATATAGATGATACACGTTTCTATAGGATATTTTTGATAAAGTGCATTACATCCGTTAGGATCAAGGATAATAACTTGGTTACTCCCAATTTCATTTTTTTGAAGGCCATAATCATGATCTTGATATCGTGTCGTCTCAATAAATGCATCTTGAACTCTTAATGTTTCAAATTGTTCTTTAGATACAAAGTGATAATGGGTATGATTCATTTCATGGAAACGTATTTGACGCGTTGTCGTTGTGACACTTTTGATATATGCAAACTGCGTTACTAATGCATTTGCAATTTCTGTTTTTCCACTTGCACTTGCGCCAACAATGACTAACATAAGACTCCTTTAAAATCGTATTAATTATACATAAAAATCAAACGTTTTACAATCATTCTTCTTGATTTTGTATACCCCATGGGGTATAATTAAAAAGAAAGTAGGTTTTATATGATCTGTGATGTGAATTTAAAAAATCGTATTAAACGTACCAAAGGACAAATGCAAGGTGTCTTAGATATGATGGATAGTGATCATGCGTGCATGGATATTGTTGTTCAATTAAAAGCGGTTCGTGCAAGTATCGATAAAGCAATTGGTATTCTTACAACAGAAAACTTAAAACAAGCCATCATTGAAACAAATAATGTTTCATCAAAGCAAGTTGAAGATGCCATTAGTATTATTATAAAGGGGATATGATATGTTTTCTTTTGATGTTACTCAAAAAACAAAAAATGATGTGTTTAAACATGGTGCAATCTTTGATGCGCTTGTTGTGGGTGGTGGTCCTGCGGGACTCAATGCTGCCTTATACTTGGTTCGAAAAGGAAAAAAAGTAGGCGTCATCACTAAAGAGATTGGTGGTCAACTTCATAATACATCTGAAGTTGATAATTACTTGGGATTCACACATATTTTAGGAAAAGATTTATCCGATACATTTTTAACACATGCGAATCATTTAGAAATCCCGATATTAAATGAGGTTTCCGTTCAAAGGATTGAAAAAATAAATAAAGACTTTGAAGTTCATATTTCTAATGGTATGATATTACATAGTAAGACACTACTTTATGCAACGGGTGGTTCTTCTAGAAAATTAGATGTTCCAGGTGAAATGACCTATGCCAATAAGGGCGTCTCTTATTGTACAACCTGTGATGCACCATTTTTCAAAGGGAAACATGTTGTTGTTGCTGGTGGTGGCAATAGTGCAGCTGAAGCAGTAATTGATTTGGTGCCTTGGGCATCAAAAATAACTGTGGTTCATCGTAGCCAGTGGCGTGCGGATGCTGTCCTACTTAAAAAATTAGAATCAATTGAAAATCTAACGATTCACTTAGAAACACAAATACTTGAAGTCACTGGTCAAGAAACCATGAAAAGGTTAAAAGTTCTTGATAAAAAAACAAATGAAACCTTTAACATATTCGCTGAAGGTTTATTCATCGAAATCGGAACCATTCCAAATGTGTCATTAATCCAGCATCTTGTGCAAACGACTTCTTCAGGTGAAGTTATTGTGAATGACATGCAAGAAACGAGCTGTGAAGGATTATATGCAGCTGGTGATGTCACGAATCAACCATTTAAACAAATCATCATCGCAACCGCTGAAGGTGCCAAAGCAGCGCTTGCAATGAATCAATATTTAAATCAATAAAAAAAGGAGAATATAATGGCAAATTTACTTAATGATCAAGTGAAAGATCAAATCAAATCACACTTAACACAAATGGTGAACCCAGTCACCATGGTTTTATTTACGCAAAGTAACGAAGAGTCTTGTATGTATTGTGATGAAACAGCGTCCCTTCTTCAAGAAGTGAGTGGACTGAATGACAAGTTATCTGTAGAAATCAAAGATTTAGAAAAAGATAACGATTTAGCGACACAATACGGCGTGACATTAACACCAAGTTTTGTGATGTTAGATAACGAAGGTAATTATACTGGAGTTAAATTTAATGGGATTCCTGCTGGTCATGAAATCAATTCATTTTTATCAGGTATTTTAGGGATGTCTGGTGCAGATCCAGGATTTGATGAAAAAACACTCGAACGTATTAAAAAAATTAATAAACCCGTCAATATCAAAGTGTTTGTCACTTTATCATGCCCACATTGCCCAGGTGCTGTTGCTAAAGCACATCAACTTGCCATGCTGAATGAACATGTTCAAGGTGAAATGATTGAAGCAAATACCTTCCAAGAACTCTCTACAAAATATAATGTTTCTGGTGTACCAAAGATTGTCATTAATGATTCTATTGAACTTCTTGGTGATCAACCGATGGAAGAATTTTTAAATCGAATTGAAAGTTTATAATCATAAAAAAAAAGACCTTAAAGTATTGACTCTAAGGTCTTTTTTTATAACATTTCTAATAATTGAATGAGTCTAGTAACATGGATTTTCGCATCTTCTAATAAAGAATCTCTCATTTTTAAGTTCCCATGGATTTTAAATTCTGGAATTAAAATCATCAGTTTCCCTTTTTCTGGAATAAACATGATTTCTTTAAACCCTAGATTTAAAATGTTTGTTTTTAATTCCTTTAATTCAGGAGTAAAATTACCAGTAATATCATAACCATCGATTTCTTGATCGACTGAAAAACTTTTTAAACCACTTTTAAAGAAGTTGGCGATTGGTGCGTGTTTTCTAACAAGTAGATTTGAATTAACTTCAATCTCGGTTTGAATCACAAAACCTATAAAATCAATATATGTTGAGGTGCGCTCACCTGATGATGTTGAATGGCTGTATACGACTGCGTCTAATGACATATATTGATCTTTTTTAAGTGAAAAATGAAACGTTTCTCCAGCATATGATGGAATCACAGGATGCGTGATGGTTCTTTCTGTGTTTGTGTTTTCTGTTTGAAGAAAATAATTTGCTGATGTTGAAAAAGTAACCTCTTGAATATAAGGTTTCCATATGTCGTTATATATGATATTTAAAAACGCTTGTTGTTTTTTTGAAACATTAAAAAATCCGATAAAAATAAAAACAAACCCTAAAAAGAAAAGTCCAAAACCAGATAAAATCACAATTGGTTGATAATCAAGTAAATCGCCATTAAATAAAAAACCACCAATGAGTATAATGATAAAGCCAATTAAAAGTAACTTTCCTGCTTGTTTAAAACTTTTAAATCGGTCGACACTTGATAGACTTCTTTTAATGTCTTGAACTGATTTCATTAAGTTCTCCTTTAGCCATTATAACATATAAAAAAGTCTAATACTTATCGCATTAGACCAATGTTATTTATATGGGTTGAATGACCTATTTTAATACAATTACGCACCCCTAGTAAGAATTTGCGCACCCTTGACCTGTTTTATGCACCCCTAAATTATGGCTTATTTAGCTTTTTTTTAGAGCAATTTTCAAGCAGTTATTTCTTTGATCAAAATAGGTTATTTTACTATCAGCTCATTGTGGGGTGTCGAACCCATACTTACGGAAATAAGTATTAGATTTGAATGTCTAACCCCAAATTCCAAAAAAGAATAAAGAACTTAGCCCCATTAGAATGACTCCTACCACGACGAAGAATGAGTGCACATTATCTCCCCATAACAACTTTGATCTTGCCACAAAAAGTTTATAAATGATAAATTCACTTTTCTTCAGTGCACTCACTAATAAAAATAACCCAATCAAAGCCATTAAGCTCCCCCATAAATAATTCATTTTGCGTCCTCCTCATTATTATTCATTTTAATTTTATATATTACTTTCTTTAAATCCTCAATGTCGATTATATCTCTCACAACTATCATTTGATTATCTGTTGTTAAGATTTTCAAAAACCCATTGTTTTCATAAACACGAATACCTGAATAAAATTGATATTTCTTAATGTATATGTTCTTAATTTTGAATCCTTCCACCGTTAAATTACCTTTTTGAATAACCACTTTATCATAATAAATATCAAGCAAATCATTCGGAGAATCCAAATAGATATATCTCCATCTAGATATCATAAAAAGTAGAAATAACCAAAACATTGTAAATAAACTAAATCCTAATGTGAAATGCCCCATCAAAACCTTAAGGGTTGAGACATAAGTAGTTGTAATAATCATCGCAAGAGATAAGAAAATCAAGAAACCTACAAAGAAATCATAATATTTTTTCATTCGAAGGTCTTTTTTAGCTATATATATAGATCCTTGGTATAAAACGTCTGTTTTCCCAACAAACAATTCATCGTGTGAAATATGAAATATATTCGTCATTTCAGTAATCATTTGAAATCCTGGTTCAGATAAATCATTTTCCCACTTTGATATTGTTTGAGGTGTCACATTTAGCAACTCAGCAAATTGCTTTTGGTTCATGTTATTTTTAATTCTATTTGTTCTAATTCTCTCACCAATCGTCATAATATAACCTCCTAAACACTTATATTATACTGTAAAATACTTCAAAACATAACAACGTTTCATTGTATTACTAGTATATAATTAATTATTAACAAAAATCATTGAGATCGTGTAAATCCATTTTAAATCGTGTATTTCAAAATGTAATCGTGTAGAAATTATGTTGAAATATCATAAATCCAGTAAAATCAGAGCATTTTTTCGACTCGATAAATATGAGCGATTGGAGAAACAGCCATATATAGAGCAAAAAAAGGCCTGATTAGTGTATCAGACCTATGCTTTCAATATGTCTAAGGTTGTGAGGTTTAATACAATTTTAGCACCCCTACCTTCAAATCGTGTAAAATTTTTAGCACCCTCGTGTCATATCGTGTAATTTTTTAGCACCCTTAACTCATATCGTGTAAAAAGTTAAGTTGAAGTTGTGATTTACATAATTATATCAGATGCTTCAAACTGACACGACTTGCTAAAAAAGCTTGAAAATCGAGTAATAATAGGCACATTATGGCTGTTTTGGCTATATTTAAGCACAAAAAAAAGCCTGATACGAATTGTATCAAACCTATGCTTTAAATATGGCGGAGGAAAGGGGATTTGAACCCCTGCGCCTTTTACAGCCTACGAGCTTTCCAAGCCCGCCTCTTCAGCCACTTGAGTATTCCTCCGTTTTTTGGCGCACCCGACATGAATTGAACATGCGACCTTAACCTTCGGAGGGTTACGCTCTATCCAACTGAGCTACGGGTGCACGCATATATTATTGT
>JAQCDH010000044.1 GCA_027620815.1 Bacillota bacterium
GCTGATTCTATTGATGCAGTTGAGCTTATCATGAAAATAGAAGATACATTTGAAGTTTCAGTTTCTGATGAACAAGCACAAGCTATTAAGTCAGTTGGTGACATTGTTCGTTATTTAGAAGAAAACAAATAATAAAAAAAGGCGAGCAATCGCCTTTTTTCTTTTAAAAAGTCGTTTTTTTTTGTATAATAAGTCATGTTAGCAAGGAGTTGACATGCATGAGAAGTTATGAACCTAAAATTATTGAAACGAAGTGGCAGAAGCGCTGGCTTGATCAAAAAATCTTCAAGTCGAATGTGAACCCACATCAACAAAAATATTATGTTTTAGATATGTTTCCATATCCAAGTGCTGCCGGTCTTCATGTTGGACATATTGAAGGCTATACAGCAACAGATATTATTTCTAGATTGAAACGTATGCAAGGCTATAACGTGATGCATCCCATGGGTTGGGATGCTTTTGGACTTCCAGCTGAACAATATGCATTAAAAACCGGTAAAGATCCTAAAACGTTTACGTATGAAAACATTAAAAATTTTAAAAGCCAAATGATTAGAGCTGGTAAAGGGATTGATTGGGATAGAGAACTTGCGACATCGGATCCAGAGTACTTTCACTGGACGCAGTGGATTTTTAAAAAGCTATATGAAAACGGCCTCGCAGTATTAAAAGATGTCGAAGTGAATTTTTGTGAGGCATTAGGCACTGTTTTAGCCAATGATGAAATCGTCAATGAAAAAGGTAAGATGTATTCTGAAAGAGGACATCACCCTGTTGTTAAAAAAGCGATGCGTCAATGGGTATTAAAAATCACAAGTTATGCAGACCGTTTACTAGAAGATTTAGATCTTCTTGACTGGCCAGAGTATTTAAAAGATATGCAACGTAATTGGATTGGTAAATCCATAGGTGCGATGGTTGATTTTAAAGTCCATCAATATCATGAAACCATTCAAGTTTTTACAACACGTCCAGATACGTTATTCGGTGCAACATATATGGTACTCGCTCCAGAACATCCAATGGTATTACATATCACGAGTGATGATGAAATGGCAGATGTAAAAGCATACATCGAAAAAACAAAACAAAAATTAGATATCGAAAGAAATCAAGAACAAGAAAAAACAGGCGTGTTTATAGGTGCGTTTGCCATCAATCCAGTGAACCATAAAAAGATTCCAATTTGGATTGCTGATTATGTCTTACCACAATACGGAACAGGTGCAATCATGGCTGTTCCAGCCCATGATGAAAGAGATTATGCATTTGCAAAAAGGTTTGATTTAGATAGTATATCAGTGATTGAACATGATGAAGATGGTGTGTTTTCTGGAGACGGCAAGCATATTCATTCTGACTTTTTAGATGGACTTCATAATCATGATGCCATAAAGAAAATGATTACATATTTAGATCAACATGATATTGGTTATGCACATACGACTTATAAAATGAGAGATTGGGTCTTTTCAAGACAACGTTATTGGGGAGAACCATTTCCAGTTGTGTTTGATGAGCAAGATCAAATTCACTTATTAAAAGATGAAGATTTACCACTTGTTTTACCAATCATGGATAATATTACACCAAGTGGTACTGGTGAAAGTCCACTTGTGAATGCAAAAGATTGGGTATATACCAATTATGAGGGCAAATCCGTTCGTCGTGATACAAATACCATGCCACAACTTGCAGGAAGTTCTTGGTATTTCATAGGGTATTTACTAAAAGGACCACTTGGTATGATGCCTTTAGATTCTAAAGAAGCAAAAGAAATACTCGAGTATTATTTACCAGTGGATTTATATATTGGTGGGACTGAACATGCCGTTGGACATTTACTTTATGCGCGTTTTTGGACAAAGTTTTTATATGATCTTGGTTATGTTTCAGTAAAAGAACCTTTTACAAAACTATTTAATCAAGGGATGATTTTAGGTGAAGATCATTCAAAAATGAGTAAATCATTAGGGAATACTGTCAATCCTGATGATGTTATTGAAACGTATGGTGCAGATGCACTACGTCTATTTGAAATGTTTTTAGGTCCACTTGATGCCGATAAACCATGGTCTTCAGAAGGACTTAATGGTGCGAGAAAATTTTTAGATCGTGTCTTTAGAATGTTTGAATTTGTCGTTGAAGACGATCAAGAAGCAATTGAAATGAGTTATCATCAAATGGTTAAAAAAGTAACCGAGGATTATGAAAAACTTGCATTTAATACAGCGATTAGTCAAATGATGATTTTTGTGAATGAGGTTTATAAACATCAAAAAATTGGAAGAAATCAAGCAAGAAACTTCTTAAAATGTTTGAATCCAATATGTCCTCATCTTACTGAAGAATTAAACGAAATCGAGTTACACTATCACGAACCACTGATGTATTCAGAATTTCCAACGTATGATGCAGCAAAAACATTAGCATCATTTGTTGAAATTGCGATACAGGTGAATGGCAAATTAAGAGGGAAACTCCAAGTGGATAGAGATACGGATAAAGAAGTATTAGAAAGACTAGCTAAAGAAGAATCCAATGTGATGAAACATTTAGAAGGTTTACAAATATATAAAGTCATTGTGATTCCTAATAAACTTGTTAATATTGTTGCAAAATAGACACTTTGTGTCTATTTTTTTTATTTATACCAATAAATACGTACTTTTTGACGTAATATAAAAGTAAGGAACTTTCATGCCAACAATAGAAACTTACATTTTATCCTTTCAAAAAGGTCAATTTGAACAATTTGACGATTTTTACCACTTGACTTATAAACAAGTGTTTTTCACCTTAAAAAAATATATAAAGGATACGATGCTCGTTGAAGACTTGATGCAAGAAGTTTATATGAAGTTTTTAAATAAAATTCAAGATATCGATATTTCTAAGCAAGTGATCAGTTATTTAACAACGATGGCAAGAAACTTAGCAATCGATCATTTAAGAAAAATGCAACCCGTGACTTTTGATGAAATTACTGTGTATCATGCACTAGATGAACATCAAATAGATAAAGATTATTTATGGTTACTCAATCATTTAAAGGATGAAGATAAAGACATCGTTTACATGCACGTGATTGAAAATATGACATTTAAAGATATTGCAGTCATCATTGATATGCCGCTTGGAACCGTATTATGGCGCTATCAACAAGCAATAAAAACAATGAAGGAGGTTATGAAACATGAATCTAAAAAAACAACTTAGAACGCATATTAAAAAAGCACATATTCCAGATGTGTCAAAAGCAATCATCGATCAACTTCCACATTCAAAAGGACTTGAAAACATTATTTTCAAGAAAAGACCTTCTTTTGTATTACAATTTTCTGCATTTATCATCTTAATCTTAGGTGTGAGTGTTTTTAGTTACCAACAAGTTTCTTCTCAAATATATGCTTTTAGTGAGTATGAAGAAGTTTTAGGAATTTCTGCTGGTTTCATTGATACGTATTTAGAAATAAATGACGATGAAAACTTACCGTTATCCACGTCGGTACGTGATCAACTTGATATTGATGAAGAAATTCAGTACATGCTTTCTTATATGAGAATGTTAGAAAATTTAGTGTTAACTCAAAATAAGATTGTTCAAAGACATGAATTCATAGCAAATAAAGAAAAATATGTTGTGACTTTTGATAGGATGAATCAATCTCAACAATCATTTGAAATCGAAGTAGAAAAAAGGTATAAGAATTTTAATCAAGATGTCTTTGAGTTCCAAGCTAAATTTAATGAAACAGAATTAACAGGATATACAGAATTTAAAAATCAGCATCATACCTTACATTTATCAGCGTTAACAGAAACAAAACAACTGAATGTGAGTTATGATGGCTTAGAAAAAATGTTTGTTGTTTCGATTATCAAAGAAGGTCAAGAAAATATTATCTTTAATTATCAATTGTTAAGAAATAATCTGAATCAACCGACGCTACGACTTCACTATAGCCGAGATGAGAAAAACATTCAATTAACAATTCATTACTTACCAGTGAGAAGAAAAATAGAAGTTACTTATATCATTTCAGATGAATTAAGACAATCAAGTGGTCGTTATGATGTTTCTTTTGCGATGCACCAAGGGATGTCATTAATTGTAAAAGGAATGACAGATGATGGAGATGTTTTTGAATATCAATTTCAAAGAAATCAAATGGGTTTTAATGAAAACCAATAAAAGCGTCATTAAAAACGTATTATAAGTGAAAGTAAAAAAAAGGAGAAAATAATGAAAAAAATAATATATTCTATCATGATTGTTTTAGGAATTAGTTTACTTGCAGTAGGTGTGTTTTCACTTGATACCTCAGCTATAGAAACAGAATTATTTATGGAACTTGCTATGGATTTAGATGATCAAGACTATAATGATCACACTTACCGAATGAGAAGATTAAGAGGAAATCGTGGACCCTTATTATTTATTGGATTAGGGGAATCTATTAAAGAAGATATTTTAGAACAAGCGACACTGCTTGAGATTGAAGTTGATCAATATATTCTCGCAATTACTGTAGCAACTTATGATGATACCTATGACTTTGATACAATCGTTGAAACAATTAAAAACTCGAGTGATGAGGATTTAGACGTCTACTTAACAAGTTTAAATCAAGTTTTGATTGATGCAAATGAAGACATCAAAGCAACATTAGATGCGTTAAAAGAAACATATATGCCACAAATTCAAGCAGTTAAAGAAACATATCAAGATGATGTTAGATCAATCATTAATAACATAAGAAATGCTGATGAGGCATCAAAACAAACATATATTGATCAACTAGAAGCTATTAAGTTAGAAATCCAAGCAGATATTACCGTGATTCAAGATGCATTCTTAGTTGATTTAGAAAATGAAAACATCGCAGTCGAAGGGTTGTATGGATTATTTATTCAAAGAACACATGATCGTTTTGAAGATAGAATGGACATGTTAGAAAAAAGAAATCCTCAACTTTATGACCGTATTAAACATCATTTTAATCGTTAAGAAATAAAAAAAGATTCGATTATTTCGAATCTTTTTTTTGTATCCATAATACTACCGGTGCAAGAGGATAATGAAGTGCTTTTGTTTCATAAATTTGATACGACTTATTTTCAATAAAATAATTATGTATCGAGGTATATTCTAATAATCCTTCATCATGAGCAACATAAGACATGATGATGATATGAGAGCCTTTCATGATTGCTTCATGCAATTCGATGATTGTTTTTAATGTGATTTCTTTTTTAGTTGTTACCGATTTATCTCCACCTGGTAAATACCCGAGATTAAAGACATAGAGTTTAACATCTTGAATATAATTTGAAACATGTACAAAAGAATCGTGGATGTAAGTGATGTTTAGATATCGTGATAACCGTGATTTTGCATTTTGTAGAGCTTCAAACTGGATATCAAACGCATAAACATGTTTTGAAAATTGTGCTAAAAATTCGGTATCAAAACCATTACCACATGTCATATCTACCACAATATCATCTTCATTTATAAGTGATTTGATAAGTGTATGATTAAGATGTAAAAGTGCTTTATGCATAAAGCCTCGCTTGAAATCGCTTTATAAAAGTATTATGTTTTTTCTTTAAAATTATATCACAACATCTCTGATTTTATTAAGGGTTTTATGCTATAATATGAGGGTATTGGAGAACAGCTGTGATCAACCGTTTAATATTGAGTTTACGCCAACCAAGACAAATTTTAACATATATAAATGACTCAAAAGGTGTCGTTTTTTTATATATGATGCTTTTAATTTTTATCACGTTTTTACCGAGTTTATTCATACTTAGTTTTCAAGGTGTCATTGATGATTCAAGGTATTCTCAATTTTATGAGACAGTTCAAAAAGAAATGTTTTTGAAAAATAACACCATTGAAAATGGTATGTTAACGATTGAAGAAGACATCGATTTTACATTTGATATCTTCAGATTCATCAATAACGATGCAATCAGTTATCAAATTCAAATTCAATTTTTAGAATCAGGTATGTCCATGCAAATATCTGATCAAGAGATTGCATTTACCTCTTATGATTCAAATTTATTTGTTGATTTTAATGATCAATCGATACAATCGGTTTCAGCATTCACTAGGTATATTGAGAATTTCATCGAATCTGTAGGTATGATTTCGATTATTTATGGCCTTTCGCTATTTTTAAGTGCGCTATTTGATTATATATTCATCACTCTTTTTCTAACTTTGTTAATGTCATTTTCAATCTTTAAATCAACATTGCATTTTAAAAAACGATTTAAAATTGGTCTTTATTTATCAAGTTCTTATGCTGTTTTTAATATGCTAACAATTTTATTTCAGTTCGAAGCCCTGCAATTTTTCAGTTTACTTATTACCTATTTTTATTATGTAATTTTTTACAAACAATTTAAAGGAGGCGCGTCTGTTGGAAAAGTTTAATGTTTTTAAAACACAAATTGATTTACCACCCAATGTGCTTCCTTTATTAGAACTACAAAAAGTTGAAGTGGAT
>JAQCDH010000045.1 GCA_027620815.1 Bacillota bacterium
TAAAAAGTGGGGATTGACTATAGAAAAATTAGATATTAAGGCGTATAATTGAAATTAAGGATTCTTTCAATAGGAGCACATATGAATAACCCGATTAATCTTGATACGTTACTCATTGCTGATGAAGCGAGATCACTTCAAACACAAGATGATGATGTTATCAATGCAACCATTGGTTCAATATATGATGACCAGAATCAGTTTCATGCCTTTGAAACAGTGACACAAAGCATTCAAGCACTTCCGCATATGTATCCTTACACCAAACCAGAAGGGTTATTACACATTGGTGATTTATGGTGGGAACATTTATCAAAAGGGTCTTTAAGTCTTCCTAAAAAACATATTTTAACACTTGGTGGAACCGGTGCGTTATATTTACTTTATCGTAGTGTTGCAACTTCTAAAGATATCGTGATTAACGCTGTTCCAACTTGGAATAATAATTATCAAATGTTAGAACATCAAGGCATCACATACGATACGTTTTATATGTTTAATAAAGAGATTCAATATGATTTAAACACATTAAAAGAGAAAATTGATCACGCTTTATTACATCATGAAAAAGTGTTTGTACTAGTGAATGATCCATCTCATAATCCAAGTGGTTATACGATGAAAAAAGAAGAATGGATTGACCTTTTTCGTCTCATTCAATCTTATCAATTACATGATCGACTATTTCTTATCAATGATATGGCATATGTTGATTATGCAGATAAAAATTATGATTACTTTGCGTTAATCAATGATCATTTAAAGGATTCAACCATGTTTTTGACGTTTTCTGGTTCAAAAGCATTTTCGTTATATGGTGCAAGAGTCGGGATGCTTGTTACTGTTTCAAATCATGTTGAATTGCTTAAAGAAATTGATACAAAAACGAGATATATCGCAAGATCGACGTATTCGCTTCCTTCTTCATTTGGATTTCAAGTCATCGAACATCTATTAAAACATCAATATGAATTATATATGAAAGAGTTAGATGAAACGAAAGCATTACTTAAATCGAGAGTAACGGTTTTAAGATCGATTTTAGAAGATAAAAAGATTCCTTATTTGCCTTATGAACATGGTTTCTTTATCACAGTGAAAACCAATCAGCCACTTACAGTTTTTCAAACGTTAAAAGAACATAAAATCTTTACGATTCCTGTTGAATTTGGAATTAGGTTTGCAGTCTCTTCACTTACAAATAAAGATATCAATAAACTCAAAGAGAAACTAAAATTAGAACTATTCATGTAAAAAACTCCATTTCGGAGTTTTTTATTTTGATGATGAACGTCATCTATGGTGAAAAATTAAAGTTTTAAATCGAAGTGTTTGATTAAATAATTGGCAATACCGTGGTCATCATTGTTTTCTTTGGTGATATCATCACAAACCGCTAAAACCTCAGGCATTGCATTTTTCATGGCAACTCCTAAAGAAGCATATTCAATCATTTCAATGTCGTTGACACCATCTCCAAATGCAATGGTATTCGCTTTGTCGATGCCATAATATTTTCTAACATACTCAATGGCAGAAGCTTTAGAGATGTGTTTTAAATAAATTTCATAAATGGCATGTTTGTGATCTTGACCCCACATTCTAAATGATAAGGTGTCACTAAAGGTTGTTTTAAAAAAGGTTTCAAAGGTTTCAATATGAGGCGTTTGAACTAAATAAATGATGCCTGTTGCTTCCACTTCAAATTCAGTAAATGGTTTATCAATAACGGTTCTTTTATCTAAACTTGAAAAAAACATACGTAATCTTGGATCATACTTATAAGCATACACTGTTTTTTCGTCACTATAAAAAGCAGAATCTAAATAGTGGTGCGTATGTTTAAAGAGTTCATGTGTAATAGCTTTTGGAATATAGGTTTTTTGAGTTGCAAATGAAGAATCTTTAGGATGTTGAATCGATCCACCATTATCAGTGATTAAAACATTATGAATGCCTAAATCATCATAAATTTGAATGGCTCCACTATGAGGTCTTCCAGTTGCGATTATGACTTTATGACCGAGTGATTCTAAGTGTCTAAGTGCTTTTTTTGAGTGTGCTGTGACATCGCCTTCATGATTCAGTAATGAACCGTCTAAGTCACAAATTATTAAATGCTTCATGATGCCCTCCGTCATTATATTATCTCATATAAACCTAAAAAAAGAAAGCCTGAAAAGTCTTACTGTAAACTTAACTATTCTCGTGCTATAATATGGTTAGAGGAACACAATGATTTTCATCACAATTGGACCATTAGAACTTAATATTTCAAGTTTGATTAGTTTTTCACTCGGTATTTTGACTGGGTTTTTAGTGTTATTTACCATCTATATGTATGCCATCTTTTTAAATATTAGAAAAGAAGCAAAAATAAAAAAAGCAGATCAAGAAGATATTGATGAAAATATGATATTGCTTTTAATAGAAGGCTCTCAAAATCAATTTAAAGATAAGAAGCTAAGAAACGAAGTTGGATTTTCTACACATTTATATCAAGTTTCTCAAGAACTTATTTTAGATATTAGTCAAAAATTTTATCCTGAATCTAAAACTCCTTATTTAGAACTCACGCTTGATGAGACATTACTACTCAATCATTACATTACCGATCGTGTTGATCACATGACAAAACATCCACTTTTAAAATTATTTAGAAGATATACCTTATCTTCTTTGTATGATATTACAACAACCACGAAAAAAGTGAAAGACTCTAAAATTGTAAAAAAAGCCCAAGAATTAGGTGTCGATGAAGTATTTAGAGCATCGTTGTCGGCATTGAATGTCATGAATCCTGTGTATTGGATTAGACGTTTCACGAATGAGCAAATCATTGACCGTATTTTAGTCAAAATTGGTGTCGCAATCATTGCGATTGTCGGAGAAGAAACGTATAAGATTTACTCTAAGAAAGTATTCCAAAAAGAAGAAACGATTCATAGCAATGTTGATGATATTTATGAAGATATTAATCAAACATTAGAAGAGGCGAAACATGACAGAAAATAGTCAACAAGTCAAAGAACCCTTTAAAATATATCAATTATCTAAACACAAAGGCATTCGCTCTAAACTGATTTATCAAACGTCTCATTTTGTATCACCAATGTTTGGTCGTAAAGTGAAAGATGTCATTGCACTACCAATAGATACGTCTACCAATCGAGACCGAACAAAAGAACTTGATGCTTTTCGTACGAAGAAAAAAATTGATGAATCAGAAGCTGTATCAAAATATGGAACAAAATATTATGAATTCAACAATTTTATTACTTCTGAAACAAGAAAAGCATATTTTGGTCATGAAGAAATTCCTGAAGACATCATTGATCAGCACATCGAAGAAAAAAAGCCTTCCATCATTGCACCAATTACGCGGTCTAGAATCGAATCATCTTTTGATGAGGAAACGAAAGTGGAAACATATCATCCATATATTAAGGAAAATGATTCAATTGATACTCAAACCATCATTCCTAACATTCAACAACTTGAAGATGAATATATTGAGGATGTTGACGTCCCTCAACAAAACCTAGAACCACATGTTCAAACCATTGAACTTGAACCAGAAGAATCTAATGATCCTTCGACCATCACAATGGAATCAACGTTTTTTTCGCAATTTGAACAAGAACCTGAAACCAAAAGAGAAGCACATCAACCACCAATTTCAGAGCATGCAAAAGAACACGTTAAGAAAAAACATATATATATCTACCCAGATGTGTCATTATTTGAAAAAAGTGAAAATGATCTCACCGAAAAACCAGAATGGTTACTTAATCAAGTTGACCAACTGAATACCACCTTACTTGATTTTAATATTGAAGGACAAGTCATAGATTCTAAAAAAGGACCAACTGTGACACGACACGAAATTGCATTAGAACCAGGTGTGAATGTTAAAAAAGTACTTGGTATTCAAGATAATATCACCATGAGTCTTGCAGCAACTTCCGTTCGTATTGAAGCACCAATCCCTGGAAAACCTTTTGTTGGGGTCGAAGTTCCTAATGAAGTTAAAGATATGGTTCGTTTCGGCAATATTGTTGATGATCCAAAGTTTTTAAAATCGAATCAACCTTTACAAGTTGCATTAGGAATGGATATTGATGGATCTCATGTATATGCAAACATTGAATCCATGCCGCATGGTTTAATTGCAGGTGCAACCAATTCTGGTAAAAGTGTATGTGTCAATACCATTCTTGTGAGCTTACTTATTAAGAATTCACCTGAAGAATTAAGATTAATATTAATCGATCCTAAAATGGTTGAACTCGCTCCATATAACGATTTACCACATTTAATTACACCGGTGATTACAGATAGTAAAGTTGCTTCACAAGCGTTAAATTGGGCAGTAGAAGAAATGGAAAGACGTTTCATGATTTTCGCCTCATCAAAAGCGAGAAACTTGCAATCTTATAACGATAATGTTGAGCAAGGTCTTCTTGAAGGTGAAAAAATGCCACGTATTGTTGTTATTATTGATGAGTTAGCAGATTTAATTATGGCAGCTTCTAAAGAAGTTGAAGATTCGATTCAACGTCTTACACAAAAAGCACGTGCTGCTGGCATCCATTTAATTGTTGCGACACAAAGACCAACAACCGATGTTATTAAAGGGACAATTAAATCTAATATTCCAGTAAGAATTGCATTTAAAGTCGCTTCGTTTGTTGATTCAACAACGATTCTAGATGGTGCGGGTGCAGAAACACTACTTGGGCGTGGGGACATGTTACTTAAAATAAGTGATTCACCTCTACGATTACAAGGTGCATATATTTCAGATGATGAAATTTATGCGGTGACATCCATGATTAAAGATCAGCAACCAACAAACTATATTTTTGGCCATGATGAATTAAAGCGTAAAATAGAAAAAGTCTCACAACTTGATGAACTTTTTCCTGATGTTGCAAGATTTGTTGTTGAGCAACAGAGCTGTTCAATGAATTCAATACAAAAACAATTTGGAATCGGTTTTAATAGAGCCCAAG
Organism: Bacillota bacterium; assembly: GCA_027620815.1. Classification (GTDB taxonomy): domain Bacteria; phylum Bacillota_I; class Bacilli_A; order Acholeplasmatales; family Acholeplasmataceae; genus UBA8290. The sequence continues at coordinate 5,016 of JAQCDH010000045.1, forward strand.
ACATCGTAAAATCTTTAATTGATACTGGCATTGTAGAAGATGCTCAAGGTACCAAAGCTAAAGAAGTTCAAGTGAGTCTATATGATTTAGATGATGTATTAAAGGATATCTTATCTTAATGAAACACCTTAAAACGTATTATCAACACCTATTACTACTCGTCATCTTATCATTATTTCTGATCTTTTCATTTAGTGATGTGACACGCTTTACTGAGGCCTCTCGTTATTTTTCGATGCCTCTCTTTTTTGTTTTTTTAGTGATCTTATTTATCTCTATCGTGTTTAAATCTAACACCAACAACGTGATCATTCAAATCAATGATTGGGTGATGTTTATTTCAGTATCACTAAGTTTTATTCTACTCATTTTTAGTTTTATCATTATTCCATCTAATGTGAATCAACAATCCATGATGCCAACATTAAATGATGGTGACCGTATAATCATCTCTCATTTCATGTATACGCCTAAAAGAGGTGATATCGTTGTTGTTGAATTCAATAACGAAGATTATCCATTGATTCCTTCATCAACATTTAATAATGAATATCTTATTTACTTTGTAAAAAGACTTGTAGGTTTACCAGGTGATAGAGTGTCTTTTGAGATTGAAGATGGTCAAAGAATTCTTTATATTAATGATCAAAAAGTGACTTCTGTTTCAGGTCATTCATATGTTGTTACTGAGCAACAACAACTCTTTTTAGAAACTCAACTTGAAAATGATATATTAACACAATACTTTGTATTAGGAGATAATAGTCAAGCGTCATTAGATAGTATTGAGTTTGGTCATGTCTTAGCAGAAGATATTATGGGTAAAGTCATCTTTAGATTATGGCCATTTGGAGGCATTTATGAGTAAATATCAACATATACAATGGTATCCCGGTCACATGTTTAAAACGATGAAGGAACTCAAAGTCTCTTTATCGCTTGTTGATGTTGTCGTTGTATTATTAGATGCACGTATTCCAAAGTCATCGATGAACCCTAAACTATTAGATCTTATTTCAAATAAACCGATTTTATATATTTTAAATAAATCTGATTTAGCAGATCAACATCAAACTCAACTTTTTATTCAGTCATTTAAAAACCAAGGGATGCATGCGATTCATGTATCTTCTTTAGATGCAAGAATGCCAACAAAAGTCATTAAAGCATTAGATACGATGATGGAACCACTTCAAGAAAAAAGAAATCAAAAAGGTTTAAAAGA
>JAQCDH010000046.1 GCA_027620815.1 Bacillota bacterium
TTCTTACTTGATTGACAAGTTTTACATCTTTTAAAAATGTTTCTGCAATGAATTTTGCTCGTAATGGATCTCCAGGCATTAAAACAGTTTTTGCAATATCTTCAATGTTTGAACTAATATGAGGTGTTGGCATGTTGACTCTCCTTATTTTCAATAATTGATACGCCTTTAGAAGTACCTAATCTTGTTGCACCTGCGCGAATCATCTTGAGTGCATCTTCTTTGTTTTTAATACCACCAGAAGCTTTAACTTCTAAAGCATCCCCAACAGTCTGTTTCATTAATTCGACATGTTCTACAGTCGCTCCTGCCGTTCCAAAACCTGTTGACGTTTTTACAAAATGCGCACCTGCTTCTTTTGCACAAAGACAAGCAAAGATAATTTCTTCATCGCTTAAATAGCACGTTTCAAGAATCACTTTCACACATTTTCCAGCGGCTGCATCCACAATGGACTGAATATCTTCGATGATTTTTATTTTATTTTTAGATTGAACGTATGTTAAATTTAAAACCATGTCAATTTCATTTGCACCATCTAAAATCGCTTGTTTCGTTTCAGCAATTTTAGCCTCTTTTGTATGACTGCCATGAGGAAATCCAACGACTGTGCATGTTAAGATGTTTGTATGTTTCAGTTTCTCAGAAACATAGGAGACAAAATGAGAGTTGATGCATAAACTTTTGAATTGATAGGCAATACCTTCTTCAATAAGTTGATCAATATCCTCAAAACTCACTGTTGGACCTAGTTTTGTGTGATCGATGAAGTGATTGAGTGCATCCATATTATGATTCCTTTTCTAAAAGTTTGGAACTTCGTATTGAATAAAATGTAGAATCGATATCTTTGATCGTTGCTTTTTTCAATATTTTATAAAATTTTGGAACATGTTTTTTAAGTAAAACATCGGTTCCCTCAATTGTTCCAGGAACTTTATTAAGTAAATTTTCAACTTTTTTTGCAATGGACGCATAATCAAATGCTTTAAGTGTTTGATCTTTCATCCGTATGAAAATCGTATTGATCTCAGGTGGAATCACAGTGAGCATTCCATCTTGTATTTCAATGGCTTGAATCAATGTTTTTCCATTAAATAACAGCTGATATTTTGGAACAAAGGTTAAGATGTCTTTATAGTAGGTTTTTAAATTGATGATATCGTCTTCGTATTTGAGCATTTTATATAACATCTTTTGATCAATAAATACATACTCTTTCATTTCTTCATGATGTTTTTCAATATATTTTGATTTCATCATATGATAGACTTCAGTAAGCAATTCATAACGAAATGGCATGACATCCTCAAATAAAGGATGATAGATAAATAGCTTAAACGTTCTTGTAAAGGTATCAATTGCTTTTAAATACTGCTGATACATAAAATCACTTGTAAGAATGGGTATATCAACATGGATATTGACATCTAAGTAATTTGGACTTAACCGGTATATATCAGGCACAGTTGACCTTGGCGTGATACTGAATTGATAGCCAACATACAACGTTTGATGCTCATAAGAAAAACGGACAGATTTTTCATCCATTTCTATATGAAATCCTTCTAGCTCTCTAAAATAATTGAGTAAAAGATCAATATCAATTTGTCTTGATTTTTCTTTGAAAAAATGTAACCGAAAATGTGCCATATTATCCCCTCTTACTAAGATGGATGATTTAAAATTTTTTCAATTGCTTCTTGATTTGTATTGTCCAATGATAAAGGTGTAATTGATACATATCCATTTTCTATTGCTTTAATATCACTTTCATCTTCTTCAAGATAGTGGGTAACACCATAATTAGGAACAAACACTAATCCATCTTTTGTTGAAGAAAAATCTGAATGTTGATGACGTTTTCCGAGTTTAGTAATTTTAACACCTAATGGTTTTGCAACATGGGCTTTTGGAAAGTTTATATTTAAGACATAAGTTCCTACATATAGTTCTGATTCTTTCATTTCATCCATTAATTTTACGGTTTCATCAAATAAATACTCTAAATTAGGAACCGCTGCAGCTGAAAATGCAATTGCAGGAATCCCTAAAAATTTAGCTTCACGTGCTGCGCCTACGGTACCTGAATAAAAGATATCTGTTGCGACATTATGTCCATAATTAATGCCTGAGACACACAAGTCAAAATCAACATTAAACGCTTTTAAAGCGACTCCAACACAATCAGCTGGTGTACCTTCAACAACAATCATATGTTTTGCACCAACAATTGGTTCTGGATAAAAAACATTAATATTTTCTTTGATTGTAATGGACATACTTTTCGTGGATTGTCCTTCTTTTGGAGCTGCAACATACACATTTCCAAATAGTGCCATTGCCTTAACTAGAGTCTCAATACCTGGTGCTAAATATCCATCATCATTCACAACTAAAATATTCATAATAACTCCTTAAGTACAGATGAACAACGTTGACATACGTTCCCATCTTCTAATGTTTCAAAAACATTCCAACAACGCTCACATTCATATCCATCAAATAATTCAAGCGTTGCTTTTAATGTTTCTGATATTTCAATTTTGACATTTGCAACCATCAAGATTTGTTTTAAACTAAATTGCATATCTAAAATATGGTCAAGCATCGTCTGAGGAATATATATTGTAATAGAAGCTTGCATCGATTTTGAAATAACTTTTTCTGTTCTCGCTTTTTCTAGCTGACTATTCACAACATCACGTACTTTTTTAACATCTTCTAAGTATGATAAATATTTTAAAAATGGTTCACGAAGTCTCTTCTCGGGCATATCTTCTAAATAAATATCTTCAAATAGCTTATTTGGAATAAATTGATACGCCTCTGATGCAGTATGAGGCATAATAGGTGTCAGTAACTTCAGCAATGTATACAAGATATCATATAGGGTCGATCGAATTGCGCGTCTTTCAAAATCATCTTTCTTTTCTAAATATAATATATCTTTAGTGAAATCTAAATAGAACGCACTTAAATCATTAATAATAAATGGCATGAGTGTACGGTATACTCTGTCAAACTGATATTGATCATACGCATCAATCACTTCATTAATGACTTCATCTAACCTTAATGTCATTGCACGATTCATATTTCCACGCATTGAAAATGAAATATAATTTTTTTCAATGTCAAATCCTTCAATCACACCAAGCATGTAACGTATTGTATTTCTTATTTTACGGTAACCTTCTGATATTTGTTTTAAATTATCATCACTTATTCTTAGATCACTTTGATAATCTGCAGTAGCAACCCATAATCTTAAAATATCTGCACCTAAAACATTCATCACTTTGAGTGGATCAATTGTATTTCCTAAAGATTTTGACATTTTACGGCCTTGACCATCTAATACAAATCCATGTGATACAACAGCCTTATATGGACTTTTTCCATATGCAGCAACCGATGTAGATAAACTTGAATTAAACCATCCACGATATTGATCAGATCCTTCTAGATACAAGTCAGCTGGAAAAGATTCGCCTCTGTTTTCTAATACTGTGTAAGATGTTCCTGAATCAAACCAAACATCCATAATGTCCGTTTCTTTTTTAAAAATACTATTTGGACTTGATGGATGCGAATAGCCATCAGGTAATAATGCTAAAGCATCTTTTTCAAACCAAATATTTGATCCGTGTTCTTCAAATAAACTCGCGACATGCATCAGTACATTTTGATCAAGTATTGCATCGCCATTTTCAGCATAAAAAACAGGAATTGGTACACCCCAAGCGCGTTGACGACTAATGCACCAATCTTCACGATTTTCAATCATATTTGATAATCGTAATTCACCCCATGAAGGATACCATGTAACCTCTTTAACAGCGTCTAATAAGTCTTTTTTAATTGTTTTTACACTGGCAAACCATTGTGGGGTTGCTCTAAAAATCACTGGTTTTGATGTACGCCAATCATGAGGATAACTATGTATGAATTTAGTTTGATTGAGTAACAATCCATTTTCTTGAAGTTCTGCAATAACTGCATCATTGGCTTGTGTATAAAACAAACCTTCAAATTGATGCGCTTCTTCAGTCATGAACCCTTTTTCATCTACTGGACAGAAAACCTCTAACTGATATTTATTACCAATGATGTAGTCGTCTTCACCATGTCCTGGCGCTGTATGAACAAGTCCTGAACCATCTTCAGCAGTGACATGATCACCACAAATAATTGGACAAGTCTCTTTGAATACAGGATGTTCATAAGTTAAATGCTCTAATTGAGACCCTTTAATGACTTCAATAATGTCAAAAGATTCCCAAGCAGCTTTTTCAGCAACATGAGAAACTAATGACTCTGCAATAACAAATACTTGATCTTCCACTTTGACAAATGCGTAATTTAACTCTGGATGAACGGATACCGCTTTATTTGCTGGTATGGTCCATGGTGTTGTTGTCCAAATTACAAAGTAAACATTTTGATGTTTAAAATCGTTTAATTGTTTTGCTTTAAAAGCAACATAAATCGATGTATCTTCTACATCTTTGTATTCTATTTCAGCTTCAGCAAGTGCTGATTCGGAGGAAGGTGACCAAAAAACTGGTTTTAAACCTTTATAGATGAGTCCTTTTTCCACCATTTTTGCAAATACTTTAATTTGTGCGGCCTCATAAGAACTTTGTAAAGTTATATATGGATGATCCCATTCTCCTAAAATTCCAAGTCTTCTGAATTGTATTTTTTGTTTTTCAACTTGTTCTTTTGCATAATCCATACACAAATTACGATATTCATGAAGTGGCATATCTTTTCTTTTGATGCCTTTTTTAGCAAGTGCGGTTTCAATTGGAAGACCATGCGTATCCCAACCAGGAATATATCTTACTTTAAATCCAGCCATCGTTTTATAGCGTAAAACAAAGTCCTTTAAAATTTTATTGAGTGCATGACCAATATGAATGTCGCCATTTGCATAAGGTGGTCCATCATGTAAAACAAAAGAAACAGCATCTTTTCTATTCTCTAAGACGCGTTCATATAAATTAAGTGTTTCCCAATTTGCTTGAATTTCTACTTCTTTAACACCTAAATTACCACGCATTGGAAATTCGGTATTTGGTAAATTGAGTGTATCTTTGTAATCCACTTATTTCTCCTTATAATAAAAATCGCAAAACAAGACCTAGGGACGAAATCATCGCGGTACCACCCTATTTCCAGCTTTGCTGACACTTTCTTTTGATATTGTATTTAAAGGTGATCCCATATACATTGATTCATCTAGACTCTCACCATCTCTAGATCGCTTGTTTGAACATAATGTATTGTGCTGTCCTTCTCATCATACGATTTAATTAAGTTCTTTTAAAAACATTTTTACGCTTCCATCTTCAAACGAAGCTTCACTTCCAAATAATAATATCTTTTCTTGAACAGGAATGACTTCACCTGAAATCGCATAACAAACACCAGATAAAAATGCGATGCATTTGTTAATATCATCAATTTCTAAATTCTCAAAATTAATCACGATTGGTATCTCTTTTTTTAGGATATCAGCGAGTTCAATGAGTTTTTCATCAAATGCGTGATCTAATTTATGAAATTGAATGCGATTTGCTGAAGCTTCTTTTTCTTGAATGACTTCTTTTTGTTTCTTACGAAAAAGTCCCATTTTCATCCTCTAATATTGATTTAAAATAACGGCCTAATCTAAGATGCGTGGTGTCATATTTTAATGCAAGTTCATAATCATCTGACATCCCCATCGAAATTGACGGTAACTTTAATTCTTGATTCATTTTTAGTGTTTTTTCAAATGCTTGTTCTGTGACTACGGAATCATCTAATTTTCCCATAGTCATGAGACCAACCACTTTAATTTTATC
>JAQCDH010000047.1 GCA_027620815.1 Bacillota bacterium
TCAATCTTTAGTTTTAACAGCTGCACTCATTAGTATTGCAATTGTAATCGATATTTTAGGATCGGCAATACCAATTCTTAACTTGAGTATGCCATTTGGTGGTAAGTTTTTTGGAATATCAATAATCCCACTTGCTTTTGTAGGTATTTTGTTTGGGGTAAAGCATGGTCTTATTGCAGGATTTATCTATGCAATGTATAATTTCTCAGCGGACTACATTGTTTATCTAGATGCCTTAAGAGTGACACTAGAATCATGGACTGGTGAAGCATGGGGAGTAGATAAAATTGTGTTATTAATCGTTCTTGATTATGTTATTCCGTTTACTGCAATCGGATTTACTGGTATATTTTATAAACGAAATCAAACAGTAATTAATATCATTTACGGTCTTGGATTTGCTGTTTTCATACGACTTATTTCAGCAACGCTATCAGGAGTTGTATTATGGTCTAGTTCAATAGCTTATGCGGTAAGTGAAGTAGAAGCCGGAAATATGGCACCTAATATAGCGACGCGTATTTTTGGTATCTTTAATGGAAATGTCTTTGGTTATAGTTTAGGTTATAACGCAATATATTTAGCAACAACATTGTTAGTGTCGATCTTCATTATGATTCCCGTTTATGACCGTGTTATTAAACGATTAAAAATTGATCAATAACCTTTAAATAGTCTAGTCTAGGCATCAATCCAAACGGGATTTCATAGCCTTGAGAGACGAATGTTTCATAAGGTATTGATTGTCTATTGATTTCTTGATCAAAAAATGGTTTTAATACTAAATAAGGCATCAAAAAATATTTTTGATGCTTTTTAAAATGCACGATAAGAAACGCAATACCACCTTGGACATGAATATCTTTTAAATGCTGTTGTTGATGCTTGTGAATATTAGATAATGGTAAAGACGTTTTTTGATTGGTTTCTTTACAATCAAAGTCAATATACTTACTTCTGTATATACCATTATAATCAGTTGTAGAGGGCGTCTTATAATAAGCTTCTGTAATTTTCGCTTTATTTCTTGATGGGTAATTGACTTTTACAACTTGAACAGGCGTTGGTTTTTTATGGATGACAGCAATATTTTTTTCTAAGTAATATAAATTGGTTAAATTAATATCAGCTTCTAGTGTCATCCCTAGTTTAGATGTTGTCGTAGACTTTTCAAATTGTTTTTTTTTATTTGGATAGTTCATCGTTCACCTGCCTTTATTGTATCACGATTTAAGGGTCATTTCACGTAAAAAAAAGAAAGATATGATATAATGAAGAAAAATAACGTTACAAGGAAGTATTATGAATAATATTCGTTTTTTCGCTTTAGGAGGATTAAGTGAAAATGGAAAAAACATGTATGTTTTTGACATTGCTGGTAGTTACTATATCCTAGATGCAGGTATTAAATATCCAACTCAAGAATTATTTGGAGTGGATGAAATCATTCCAGATTATCGCATGCTCATTCGTGTTCAACATAAAGTGAAAGGTATTTTTCTTTCACATGCTCACGAAGATCATATTGGTGCTTTACCACATTTATTAAAGGATTTAAATGTGCCGATTTATGCTACCAAATTTACGATGCAAGTTTTAAAAGATCGATTACTAGAAGAAAATTTTGACTTATCAACACTAACACTTAATATCATTCATCAACATTCAATCGTTAAATTTGATCATGTTCGTTTTACATTTTTCAACACAACACATAACATACCAGAATCCGTTGGTATCGCCATTCATACAACTCACGGTGTGATTGTTTATACGAGTGATTTTACGTTTGAACAAAGTGGTGATCCTAGATACCAAACAGATTTTAAAAAAATCAATGAAATCGCTGAAAAAAATGTATTAGCAGTACTCATTGAATCTGTTGGTTCAACGACGCATTTAGTTGGAGGTATGAGTTTAAATTTAGCACAACATTTATCAAGTATCTTTACGAATGCTGAAGGAAGAATCATTGTTAGTATTTTTTCTTCAGATTTGCATAAAATACAAAAAGTCATCGATATATGTATTGCCCACAATAAACGCATTGCAATTATTGGACGACGCGCACAACGTATCGTTGATATTGCCATTTCTGAAGGATATTTAAATATTCCTGAGAAGAACTTAATCAATTTAAAATTTATTGATGATAAACATAAAAATAATGATTCAGATATTGTTGCAATTGTCACAGGAAGTAGACATGAGCCTTTTTACATGTTACAACGTATGTGCAAAAAACAAGATCGTTTAATTCATATTGATGAACGTGATACAGTGGTATTGCTGACAGCACCAGTTCCAGGGACAGAAAAAATGGCTGCACGTACACTAGATACGTTATATCGAAGTGATGCAAAAATATCAGTCATTGATAAAAAACTACTTTCATACAATCATGCTTCTCATGAAGAAATTAAAATGATGATATCACTGTTAAAACCAAAATATATCATTCCAACAATTGGAGAATATCGACATCAGTATGCACTTCGTGAGCTTGCTAAAACATTGAATTACGAAGAAGACCATGTTTTACTTTTAGAAAATGGCGACGTCGTTAATTTCAAAGAAGATGAAATGTATGTTGGGTATAAAGACATTAAAGTTGGTGAAATTTTAATTGATGGTACGTCTATTGGCGATGTGAATGATTTCGTGATGAAAGATAGAGAGTTACTTTCAGAAGATGGCGTCTTATTACTAGTTGCACATATTGATCCGAAGAAAAAAATGATCATCGGTGATGTTGAGATTATTACAAAAGGATTTGTCTATATTCAATCTTCAGAGACATTGTTAGAGGAAATTAAAAATTTATTTCAAGAAACCTCTCTACCTTTCTTAAAAGAAAAATACATTTCATGGAATGATTTTAAACGTGAAATAAGAAATGAAATCTCACGATTTGTCTATCAAAAAACCAAACGTAATCCTATCACGATACCAGTATTAATTTCTATTGAACAATAAAGACACGGGAGTGTCTTTTTTTGTTGTTTACTTGATTATTAAGGGTTTTTGAGGTATAATCAATCTTAAGAAATCACATTAAAAGGTGAATGAAATGAATTTAAAAGATTATGTTGCAACTGTTCCAGATTTTCCTAAAGAAGGAATCTTATTTAGAGACATCACACCACTTTTACAAAATGGAGAAGCTTTTAGTTATGCGATTAAACAAATGTCTGCATTTGCTAAAGAACATCAAGCAGATATCATATGTGGCCCTGAAGCGAGAGGGTTTATCTTCGGTACGCCTGTTGCTTTTCATTTAAATGTTGGATTTGTTCCAATAAGAAAGCCTGGCAAATTACCTCGTAAGGCAGTCACATATGCATATGATTTAGAATATGGTTCAAATTCTTTGAGTATGCATGATGATGCGATTTCACAAGGTCAACGAGTCATCATTGTCGATGATTTACTTGCAACAGGTGGAACCATAGAAGCAACGATTCGATTGATTGAATCAAAAGGTGCAATTGTTGTTGGTATTGTATGTGTGATTGAACTTGATGCACTTTCAGGTAAAGACAAAATTAAAGATTACCCTTTGCTATCATTAATGCATTATTAAAAAAGAGGTTTTATGGATGCGCTATTTCTTAAGCTTAAGGCTTCATTCGACAATTACATCACCAATCAAGAAAGTATTGATCGCATAGAAAAAGCGTATTTTATTGCGAAAGAATATCATGAAGGTCAATTAAGACGATCTGGTGAAGCATATATTACCCATCCAATTGAGGTGGGCATTATTTTAACTGAACTACATGCCGGTCCTCAAACATTAATTGCTGCCTTGTTACACGATGTTGTTGAAGATACGGCTTATGAACTATCTGATGTTGAAAAAGAATTCGATAAAGATGTTCGTGACCTTGTTGATGGCGTAACTAAACTTTCAAAAATTAGTTTTCAATCTGTGGTTACTCAAGCAGAAAATATTCAAAAAATGTTACTTGCAATGGCAAAAGATATTCGTGTTGTTTTAATTAAGATTGCAGATCGACTACATAATGTCCGTACGCTTGATTCAATGACTCCAGAAAAACAATTTGTAATTGCAAGAGAAACGTTAGAGATTTATGCCCCTATTGCACACCGTTTGGGTATTTTTAAAATTAAAGCAGAACTTGAAGATATTTCTTTGCTTTATACAGATCAAACAATGTATCATCGTGTCGCGAATTTAATTAAAACAAAAAGTGATGAACGTGAGCATTCGATAGAAACAATCATTGATCATATCGAAGAACTCTTAACAACGAGTGAATTATCTAATTATTCCATCAAAGGCAGAATAAAAAACATTTATTCAATTTATAAAAAGATGGTACGTGATCAACGCGCGTTTGAAGATATTTATGATTTGCTTGCAATTAGAATTATCGTTCCTAAAATTGAGTCTTGTTATCAAGTGTTAGGTTTGATTCATGCCAATTTTACTCCGATTCCAAGACGCTTTAAAGACTATATATCTGTCCCAAAACCCAACATGTATCAATCACTTCACACGACATTACTTGCTGAGGACGGTACCTTATTTGAAGTCCAAATCAGAACAAAAGAAATGGATGAAATTGCTGAATATGGTGTCGCTGCACATTGGGCCTACAAAGAAAATAGAGCGTATTCAAGAGATAAAGAACAATTTGAAATTGCTCAAAAATTAAAATGGTACGGGGAATTACTTAAAATTTCATCTGATGAAGAAGAATCAGAGGATGCTGAGGACTTTGTCAATACCATTAAAGGAGATATTCTCGAAGCCAATGTCTATGTGTTTACGCCAAAAGGTGAAGTTATCGAACTCCCAAAAGGTGCGACACCAATTGATTTTGCTTATCGTATTCATACTGATGTTGGACATAAAATGGTTGGTGCAACTGTTAATAACCGAATTGTGACATTAGATTATGAACTTAAAACTGGTGACATCATCAGTGTTAAAACTAATAAAAGTTCATTAGGTCCTAGTGATGCATGGTTGAAAATTGCAAAATCATCACACGCTAAACATAAAATAAAATCATTTTTAAACAAAGAACATCGTGATGATTTAATTGAGCTTGGTAAGCAAATGTTAGAAAGAGAACTAACGAGTCAAAAGATTAGTGAATCTGTTGATGATGCTTTCGCAAAACAACATTTTGAAAAGAATTTAGTTCAAAATGTTGAAGATTTATTTTTAGAAATTGGAAAAGGTCTTGTAAGTGTTAAAACAGTAGCATCTAAATTAATGGGGATTGCTCCAGATAAAGATATATACTTACAAAGACAAATGGAAAAAGCTTCGAAACAGCTCACGACGCATAGTGAAACTGGCATTGCCGTAGAAGGACTTAGAAAACCACAAATCAAACTTGCAAATTGTTGTTCACCCGTTCCAGGAGATGGTGTCATCGGCTTTGTAAGCAAAACAAGTGGAATTGTTGTTCATTCTAATTTTTGCCCAAATATCGAAGCGCTCGATTCAAAAAGATTTATACCAGTAGAGTGGGCATCAAAAATAAATAGGAAATATCCAGTTTGGATTAGTATTACAAGCTTACAACGCCATGATTTATTAGCTCAAATTGTACAAAATATTAATGCGCACTCAGTTTCAATCATCGAAGTCAAAGTGAATCAAAATGCAGCTTTAGACTCACTTTATCAAGTTCGCATTATGGTCAATCATTTAGAGGATATTCAAAATATTCTTGTGAATTTAAAAAAAATCAAAGAGATTTTAAATGTTGAGAGAACAATT
>JAQCDH010000048.1 GCA_027620815.1 Bacillota bacterium
AATAGGCGTTAAAAAAGTTCTTTCAAACATATGAACTTGAATATCCACGTCTTTAACATTCACTGAACCAACTGAATTTGATAATAGCCTTACGCAATCAAAATCATTATGTGGATGGTCTTGCTTTAAAGCTGAATGAATGTGATCATCTTTTCTATTTGACATAGATAACTCCTTTAATGTAGTTATTAATAATTGGATATTCCTTAGGTATTTGAGTAATTAAATTTTCGATGTTGTTGATAGTAGTTCCTATAAGCATATTATCGCCACCACCAGCTCCTGAAAATTTAAATCCAACTTCATCTAAGGTTATATGTGAAACAACTTGATTCATGTTGGTTGTAAAGAGTGGTTTTCTTACTTTTAATTTCATCAATAACTCATGATGATTTTTTAATAATGGATACACACCATCATACGCATGTGAAACTAAAACTGTATACAATTGTTGAGTAACTTTATCAATATGTTCAAGTACATTTAAGTTTTCTTTTGATGAAAAGACTGATGATACAAGTTTATATGAGGATGCTGTTTGATTCGTGTGAACGATAATGATGGGAAGTTGATCAAATTCTATAGGTGAAATAATAAGATCTTTCCATTCTTTATCTATATCTTGAAATAATGGTTGAGTAAGTAATTGAGTGTTAAATTTTCGGTAAAACAATGGTTTGTTATAGGCACTCATTGCTAAATCACCAAAAGAGCTTTTTTCCATTAAATCTTTTTGAGTGATCACACCTAATTTATAAAGTTCCAGTGAAGTAAAATGAACATCATGAAATTTTAAAACTGCATCAATTAACGCAATTGTTAAAGCGCCCGATGACCCTAATCCCCATTTTTTTTCATCTTTGTGTAATTCTGATGTAATTTGAATATGATGAGGTCTTAGAGGAATTTTTTTAAATCTTAAGTATCTGTAAATACTTTGAAGCGTATGTTTCCATAATGCATAAGGATAATCAATTTTATAATCAATGACTTTAAATATGATTTGTTCTTTGAATTGATCGCTATTGATAGAGAAAAAATCTTGCTTAGAAATATCAACTTGTAGCATCCATTTTGATGGCATAATAATGGCGTGATATCCTTTTACAACAGCATATTCTCCTGCAAGATATAATTTTCCAGGTTTTTTTACAGTGATACTATCCATCAATGATCACCGCACCTTTCGTATCAATACCTGACCATAAAATCTCAATGCCTTGTTGATGTAACATTACTTCTATTTGATTCTTATATTTTATTTTTGTAAGAACTTTTACATTTGGACCTGCATCCATTGTAACATAGGCTTCAACATGCTGATTTTTTCTTATTTCTTGTATGAAAGATATGACTTCATACGATTTTTTTGATAAATAGCGAATACTTGGAGTTGTCGTTTCGCACACATGGTGCATACGCAGTGCATTATCTTCTGAAATTTGACCAATCTTATTAAAATTTTCTTCTTTTAATCCTTCTTGAAATTGTTCAAAATCAATAAAAGATTGCTTTACCCATTCTTGATAATCAGGTGACGTTTCAACACTCAATTGCATCCCTTCTGTTGAACCAATACTTTTCTTTTGATCATTAATGATAATCACCCCCAAGACAACATCGTCAAATGGAAATTCAATCCCTTTGATGTGACCTTCAGGATACCAAACAACTGCTTTTGGAAGTAAACTCCTAATCGCTGAACCAGACCCTTTTCTAGTAATTGATGCAAGCTTATCTAATTCATAATAAAACCCGAAAAAATGATTAACAGCAACAGCAAGTGCAGCAAAACCACTTGCAGATGAGGCAAGTCCTGCAGCTGTGGGACCGGAATTATATGTTTCTATTTGAATACCTTCTAATGAAAGTTTTGAATCAAAAAGTTTAATAAATTTCTCTGTTTTATGTTTCACTTCTTCATCTTCTTTGCCATTAATATAAAAATGAAACCCTTTAAGATTCACTTCTTTAATTGTTGTTTTTGTTTCAAAAATATCTAAAGACAAAGACAAAGAAGGCTGAAAAGGTAACACCTCCATTTGATCTTTTTTCCCCCAATATTTAATCAGTGCAATATTTATTGGTGCACGTGCAGTAACTGATTTCATCTTAGATCCTCTTTAAATCAATAACAAATTGTTTTTGAAATCCTTGATTGTAAAAATGCTGTTTTAACTCAGTGAGTTTTTCATGGTTATCAAACAATGCAATTATGCAACCACCCAAACCACCACCAGTGAGTTTTGAACCTAATGCACCGTGATCTCTGGCTTCTTTAATCATGCCTTCTAATAAAGGCGTTGAAACGCCTAATTGATTTAAATAATGATGATATTGGTTCATCTCATTTCCTAAAGCTTGAATATCTTTATTAACGATATGTCTTCTTGAACTTAAAACAGAGTGTTGCATATTATCCAACACATTTGGATAGAGCGGCATGTGTTTTGATACAAGCGACACAGCTTCTTTCGTTGAACCGTGTGTATTACTAAAAACGATCAGTAAGAATCCATCTACATCAAATCTAATAGGTTTTATTTCGTGATCTTTTTGAAAAATTAATGCTTGATTTGATAAAATACCCGCCATATCGATGCCACTTGGATTTCCATGAGCAATCTTTTCTGAATATGATATCCATGTCTTTAACTCATCTTCAGTCAGTGATAGTTTGATATATTGATAAAAAGCTTTGATGATTGTGCCAGCTATCGCTGCAGAGGCTCCCATGCCAGCAGCAATAGGAATATTGTTTATAATCTTTATGAGAACAGGTTCAATATCATTTACCTCCATCAACTTTAAAATTAACTGTTGAATGGGTTCAAACTGCTCTGTTGCTTTCTCAATCGATCCACTGTAAAAATCACTATCAATCCTTGTGTATTCAAAAGGTTCAATGTCAACTGAGACATAAGCATCAAAAACCGGACAAACGATTGCCGGTTTGTTGTAAACAACTGCATGTTCTCCAATTAAAATGATTTTACCGTGTGTTTCCATGTTTAAATGCCTCTCTATATTATAACATGTCACTATCATATTCTCGTGCTCACATATTTAAACATGTGATGTTTGAAAATGTATAAAAGAGTGAATTTTGATATAATACATTTAGGAGAATAAGATGATTAAAGACATTGTAAGTGCGTTGGAACGATATATTTCAAACTTAGAAGATTCAACACTTAAAGAAGCAACTGAATATGCACTTCTTGCTGGCGGTAAAAGAATACGACCACTACTTATGCTTCAGGTTATTGAACATTACAAGCTTCATCCACTAGATTATGTTGATGCTGCAATCAGTTTAGAATTATTGCACACCTACTCTCTTGTTCATGATGATTTACCAGCCATGGATGATGATACACTAAGAAGAGGGAAACCTACACTTCATATCGCTTTTGATGAGGGACTTGCGATTTTAGTTGGCGATGGTTTATTAACCGATAGCTTTAAGCAAATTTCAAGTCATCCATTACTGACTGATACTCAAAAAATTAAAATGATTGATGTTTTATCTTCTAAAACAGGTTCTAAAGGCATGGTTTATGGTCAAGTTCTTGATTTAGCTTCAGAAAAACAATCTATCTCAAAAGATCGACTCGATCAACTGTATCTATTTAAAACCGCATACTTATTACAAGCCTCACTTATGTTAGGCGCAATTGCTTCCAATCAAATCGAAACGATAGAACTTTGGGAAAAATTAGGTTATCACTTAGGTATATATTTTCAAATACAAGATGATATTTTAGAGCATACCTCTTCTCCTGAAGTTTTAGGAAAGAGTAAAACCGATGACATTCGAGAAAAACCAACGTATGTTTCTTTGATTGGTTTAGATGAATCTCATAATGCATTGAATCATCATGAAATTCAAATTGATCATTACGTCCACCAATTAGACATTAAAAACTCTATGATAACTCAATCCATTAATGAAATAAAAAAGAGAAAAGCTTAGCTTTTCTCTTTTTTTATGTCAATATATTCTGTATAAAAAGTAATCAATAACCATCGATCAATCAATTGGCAATACATCGAATGATTCATTGTAATTTTCATCTAATGTTAAGAATCCTCCTGAAGTAACTGCGCCATAATACTCTGTAAATTCTGAATCTGATAAATCGATGACTATAATCTGGAGGCGGTTTTTGAAAGTTCAATCTCAGGAACAGAATCTGTTCAAATTGCTAACTTGGCAGGATATACTAGAAATTAAAAAAAGACGATCATATGATCGTCTTTTTTCTAATATAATCCTCTTAATTTCATCGCTTGAAGTATCCTAACAAACGCAAGTTGATTCGCTGCTCCCATAAGTTCATAATGTTTCTCATTGGCTTGAACATACATATAATGAAACAGCTGCTTCATTAAATCTTTCAATTTTTGATCGACAACATCTGGATGCCATTGGTGAAAGGTTCTATTTTGTTCAATTTCAAGTGCCGATACAAAAACACCACCTGCATTCGCTGCTTTTCCAGGTCCATACATGATTTTGTTGTCTTTCATGTACTGAATCGCTTCACTTTTGACAGCAATATTTGCGCCTTCTGCAACGACTTTTACGCCATGCTTGTGAAGAACTTTGATATCTTCTAATCCGATATCATCTTCCTTGGCACAAGGTAGAGCAATCTCACATGGATGATGCCAAAACATATCATCTTTATAAACAATACTTTGATTGTGATAGGTTTCAAGAGGTTGGCTATTTGTGACTTTATGATCAATAATCTCTGGAATATTGAGTCCTTGAGGATCGTAGACATACCCACTAGAATCTGAAATACCAACAACTATCCCACCTAATGAAGATGCCTTAAGTGCTGCATGAATGCCAACATTTCCAGCACCACTAATTAAAACGGTTTTACCTTGAATAGAATCCTTTAAGACTTCTTGATAAAACGCATCGATAAAATAAATGAGTCCAAATCCTGTGGCTTCTTTTCTTATAAATGAACCGTTAAGTAACACAGGTTTTCCTGTTAAAGGATATAAACTTTCTTGTTTTAAATTTTGATACTTCGCGTTCATATACCCTAATATTTCACCATCTATACCAAGGTCTCCAGCAGGAATATCCACGTGTTCTCCAATATATGGCGCAAGTGCTTCCATAAAGGCATAACTAAATCGTCTTATCTCTCTTTTAGAGCGTCCTTTAGGATTAAAATCACTACCCCCTTTTGCCCCACCCATCGGGTAACCTGTGAGTGCATTTTTAAAGGTTTGTTCAAAAGCGAGGGCTTTAATAATATCTAAGTTAACAGATGGATGAAATCTTAATCCACCTTTATATAATCCTAACGCGCCATTATGTTGAACACGGTATCCCGTGTTCACATGCAAATGACCTTGATCGTCTTCCCAAGATATTTGAAAAGTAAAAATACGTTCAGGAACAAGTAATTTTTGAATGTAAAATATATCTTCTTCTTTAAAAATCACGCCTTGATCTTCTAAACTTTTAAAGAATTTATAGACTGAGCTATAGAAATGCGGTTCATGTGTTTCAGTAATTTTTAATGTATGTAATAACGAAGAAATCATCATTTTAAGTCCTCCAGCCATATCATAACATGAAATAATCTTGTTGTTTAATAATTTAAAATAATAATTAATAATATGGTAAGAGGACTTTGTGATATATAAGTTAGGGAGT
>JAQCDH010000049.1 GCA_027620815.1 Bacillota bacterium
CCATAGAATCTTTAATGAATTTTTTTTTCAATTCTTGAGGAGATAATTTTAACTCTTCTCCGCTTTCCATATCAACAAATTTATAAGGTCTATTTTTATAATTAAATTCTAACTCCTTAGATTTGTCTATTACATAAAACAATATTACTTCATGTTTGTTGAATTTTAGGTGCTGCAGTGCTGAAAAAAGTTGGTCTGATTTTTCTGAATTATCCATCATATCACTAAATAAAATCACTAAAGAACGTTGATGAATTTGGTCAGCTATTTGATGCAAGGATTCTGCAACTCTTGATGATTGGGGCTCAACTGAATGCTTTAAGCTTTGATCTAACTGGTGCAACAAAAACTGGTGATGTTTTGTACTGGTCTTTTCTGGGGTATGCAAAAATACCTTATCTGAAAACAGACTTAAGCCTACGGCATCTCTTTGTCTTTTTAGCATATTCATGATTGAGGCTGCACTAAGTACTGAGAAGAAAAGTTTGTTGGGTTGTTCATAGCTTACATTTAAAGGTGTTGGAAAATACATTGAGGGAGACTGATCTATGACTATTCTACATCTTAAATTTGTTTCTTCTTCAAATCGTTTCACAAAGTACTTATCTGTACGTGCATATAGCTTCCAATCAATATGTCGCGTACTTTCACCAGAGTTATATAAGCGGTGTTCGGCAAATTCAACTGAGAATCCATGAAATGGACTCTTATGCAAACCTGTTATAAATCCTTCAACAACTTGTTTTGCAAGTAACTCTAAGTGATCAAATTTATGGATAATTTCGTCTTGTATCATTCAAAAAAAAAGGGCTTAAAAGCCCTTCAATTAATTATTGTTAGACAGTTATAACTGTGCGTCTAATTTTTCAGCTAAAACATTTTTAGGTACAGCTCCAATAACCTTGTCAACGATTTGGCCATTTTTGAAAATAAGTAAAGCTGGAATGTTTCTAATACCGTATTCAGAAGGCACAGCAGAATTATCATCAACATTAACTTTTCCTACTATGGCTTTTCCTTCATAATCGTGGGATAACTCATCAACTATTGGGCCGACCATTCTACATGGACCACACCAAGTTGCCCAAAAGTCAACCAAAACGGGTTTATCTGATTCTAATACTATTTCTTTGAAGTTTGCGTCTGTAATTTCTAATGCCATTTTTTTAGTAAATAATTATTATTTTAATGTTGATACAAAATTACACATTTAATTGATTTGAATTTCTAAAAATGGAATTTGTTTAAGAGCTAAAATATAATTTTGGTCTAAACTAATTTTGTATTTTTTAGAACGTAAAGGAACTTTATAACCTTGACTGAAATCGGTAATCATAAATTTTAGATTATGACGACCAGGATATTTTTCTGATAAAGAAATAATTTCGTCAACTAGTTGGTGGTTAAGCTCATCAACATCCAAATTTATATAAAGAGAGCGTAGGTTTTTTTCTTTAATTTCTGAAAGTAAATCTAAATTAACTAATTTTAATTCAAGCTCGTTTTCTTTTGACCATTTTCTTTCTTGAACACGGCATTGAGCAAATAGAAACCATCCTTCGGTCATGTAAGGTTTAAATTTGGGATAATCTTCGCCAAACAAGAAAAATGTTGTTGAGTCGTGATAATCTTCTAAAGTTAATGTGCCAAAAGGCTTTCCGCCTTTAGTAAATCGATGTTCAACTTTACTGACCATTCCTGCCACCAAAACATCTTTTCCTTGAATTTGCTCTAATTCACTTAAATCAGAAAGCTTTAGGTTACAAAAGTTTTCTAACTCTAATTTATAATCATCGAGTGGATGTCCTGAAATATAAAACCCTACAACTTCTTTTTCTTTATTAAGCATTTCTAAAGTATTCCAAGGTTCAACATAAGGTATTTTTGGCTCTAACAAGACTTCTTCGGAGCTTTCGCCAAACAAAGAAACTTGTGCAGAATCCAATACTTCTTGATGTTTTTGACCAAATTTCATAATCTTTTCAAGAAATATTGTTCCCGCTCCATCGTCAAAAAAATAGGTAGATCTGTGGTGATTAAAACTATCAAACCCACCTGCATAAACCAAACTTTCAAAAGCACGCTTATTGGCGGCTCTTAGGTCAATTCGTTTGGCCAAATTAAATATAGAGGTATAGTTTCCATTAGACTGACGTTCACTAACTATAGCATCAACAGCTGCTTCACCTACACCCTTAACAGCTCCAAGCCCAAAACGTATTTGACCTTTTTTATTGACCGAAAACTTATAAAAACTTTCATTAACATCCGGACCTAAAACTTTAATTCCCATACGATTACATTCTTCCATGTAAAAGGTTACCTTTTTAATGTCACTCATATTATGGGTTAAATATGCAGCCATATATTCTGCTGGAAAATGAGCCTTAAGATAAGCCGTTTGAAAAGCAATTAAAGCATAACAAGTAGAGTGAGATTTATTAAAAGCATAAGCAGCAAATGCTTCCCAATCTTTCCAAATTTTTTCGGCTATTTCAACATCATGACCTCGTTCTTGGCAACCGTCTAAAAACTTAGGTTTTAATTTTTCAAGAAGGGCAAATATCTTTTTACCCATTGCTTTTCTTAATACATCGGCATCCCCTTTTGAAAATCCAGCTAATTCTTGCGATAAAAGCATCACTTGCTCTTGATAGACCGTTATTCCATAAGTGTCAGCTAATATATCTGACATTTCAGGCAAATCATAAAGTATATCTTCCTGTCCATGTTTTCTGGCAATAAAATTTGGAATATACTCCATAGGGCCAGGACGATACAAGGCATTCATTGCAATTAAATCATCAAACTTATCGGGTTTTAGAGCTTTAAGATTTTTTTGCATACCCGGTGATTCAAACTGAAAAATTCCATTGGTATCGCCTCGTTGAAATAAGGCGTAAGTCAATTCATCATCTAATGGAATTTGATCAGGATCAATATCTTTACCATGAATATGTTTGATGATTTTACAACAATCTTTTATTATTGTTAAGTTTTTTAATCCTAAAAAATCCATTTTAAGCATTCCTGCCGATTCCACTACGCTATTATCAAATTGGGTGACTAATAGTTCGGCGTCTTTAGCTTTTCTTACAGGTACAAATTTTGATATATCGTCTGGTGTAATAATTACTCCACATGCATGAACGCCTGTATTTCTTAAAGAGCCTTCAAGTATTGTAGCCTGCTGAACTGTTTTGGATTTTAAATTATCCTCTTCAATAATTTTTTTAAATTCTTGGGCAATTTTATATTGTTCGCCGCTTAAATGTTCCTTAAGCTCTGCCTCATCGTAGTTAAACAGTTTGTTTAACTTAATATCTGGCATTTTTTTGGTCAATCCATCGGCTTCAGAAAGTGGTAAGTCTAACACTCGAGCTGTGTCTCTCAGAGATGATTTGGCCGCCATTGTACCAAAAGTAATAATTTGAGCCACTTGATTTTGACCATATTTCTCTACTACCCATTCGATTATTTTATTACGTCCTTCATCATCAAAATCAATATCTATATCTGGTAAGGATACTCTATCTGGGTTTAAAAATCGCTCAAAAAGCAAATCGTATTTTATAGGATCAACATTTGTAATTCCTACACAATAGGCTACAGCAGAACCAGCTGCTGACCCACGACCTGGGCCTACAGATACGCCCATTTTTCTGGCTTGATTGGTAAAGTCTTGAACAATTAAAAAGTATCCTGGATATCCAGTATTAGCAATAGTTTTTAATTCAAAATCTAATCGTTCTTTAATTTCATCAGTAATGTCGGGGTATCTTTTTTTAGCTCCTTGATAAGTAAGGTGTCTTAAATAAGCGTTTTCGCCACGTTTCCCACCGTCTTGCTGGTCTTCATCAACTTTAAACTCTAATGGAATATCAAATGCTGGTAATAGTACTTCTCTTTTAAGTTGGTAGCTTTCTATTTTTTCAAGTATTTCAGAAATATTAACGATAGATTCTGGAATGTCAGCAAATAAAGATTTCATCTCTTGTTGAGATTTAAAGTAATATTCTTGATTGGAAAAGCCGTTCCTATAACCACGTCCTTTTCCTATTGGTGTAGATTGTAGTTCGGCATCTTTCACGCACAATAAAATATCATGGGCATTTGCATCACTTTTGTTTAAATAATGAGAATTATTTGCTGCTATAAGCTTAACCTGATGCTTTTTGGCTAATCGAATCAAAGTATTATTAACACGATCTTCTTCCTCTAAACCATGTCGAACCAACTCAATGTAAAAATCATTCCCAAATTCTTTCTTCCACCATAAAAGTGCTTCCTCTGCTTGTTTTTCACCAACTGTTAGAATGAGATCTGATAACTCACCCTTAAGGCCTCCACTTATCACTATTAAATCTTCCTTATATTGACTAACGATTTGTTTATCTATTCGAGGTATATAATAAAATCCATCGGTATGAGCAATGGAACTCATTTTAGCTAAATTGTGGTATCCATTTTTATTTTTAGCTAAAAAGACCATTGCTCTGCCATTATCTTTGGTGCTTTGGTCATTAAGATTTCTACAAATAGAAATTTCACAACCTATTATTCCTTTTATCACTAATTCTTTAAAATCCTGTTCATTGCTCAAGTTTTTGTTATGCTCAATGATCTCCTTATTAGCAGGGTGTTGAAATATAGCGTTGATAAAATGAAATGCACCATAAAGATTTGCATAGTCTGTTAGTGCTACAGCAGGCATATCAAATTCTATAGCCTTATCAACTAGTGATTCAATTTTTGTAGTAGATTGTAGTACAGAGTATTGAGTATGGTTGTGTAAATGAACAAAAGGATATTGAGTAAGATCAATATCGTTAGGCACTTCAACTTCTTCTAAAAAACTTTCATTTTTATATTGCAGACTTAGTTCTTTTAAATTCTGATGATTAAGTCCTATCAAGCTTATAGTTTGAGGGTTTTCCTTCTTAAAATTAGACAAATAATCCTCGTCTTGATGAAGTTCTTTATTGGAAAAGTGTTCGTGTCGAATGAGTTCAAAAAAACATCTTGTGGTGGCTTCAACATCAGCCGTAGCATTATGTGCCTCTTGAAAATTATCTTGAAATAAGTGAAAATACAATTCTGAAAGGTTAGGAAATTTAAATTTACCACCTCTACCACCTTGCAATTGACATAATTGTGCTGTTTTTTCAGTACAAGTATCTAACACCTCTTTTTCAGTCCAATTTGTACTTAATCCTAAACGATGAAATTCACAACCTAAGACTTTAATGTCGAAATCAACATTTTGTCCTACCAAAAAATGAGCTTTTGATAGCACACTTTCAAACTTTTTTAAAACCTCAAGAAGATCGTAACCTTTGTGTTGAGCTAATGCAGTTGAAATACCATGAATTTTTTCTACTTCAAAAGGTATATCGAAACCAGCAGGACGTATTAAAAAATCGTTTTGTTCAATTAATTGTCCCATACCATCATGCAATTGCCAAGCTATTTGGACACAACGTGGCCAGTTGTTGGTATCACTGATAGGTGCCTTCCATGATCTAGGAAGACCGGTGGTTTCGGTATCAAATATGAGGTACACTTTAATTTAAAATTAGTCAACGTAAAGTTAATCATAAAGCACACAAAAATGTTAATTG
>JAQCDH010000003.1 GCA_027620815.1 Bacillota bacterium
TTCAATAAGTCAAGTACGAAAATTATTTAAGTTTGAAAAAACCGTACATCGATCCTAAAATCTTATTTACAAAGGTTGCTGAAAATAAACGTTTGATGAAAAGTAACACTTGGTATTTGAATCCAACTGTTACTTGAATTGGCATTCGCTTCTTTTTAATTAACGTATGTACTTTTTTTGCAATTTCAATAGGAGGCATGCCGTTTTGTTCATCTTTTTCCATCACTGAAACTGACTTTTTAACACGGGAACCATATTCAATCGTTGTTTGAGTATTTTTTTTGCGTTGTGACGTAAAGCCTGTTTTAACATCTCCAGGCATGAGTGCACATACCGAAATCCCAAACGGTTTCACTTCGTTTTGAAGTGCCCAGGAAAAGTTATTGAGTGCAGCTTTTGAAGCAGAATAAAAGGCTTGAAAAGGAATTGGAAATTCCCCAGTAAGAGATGTAATGTTAATAATTTTTGATTGTTTTTGTTTTCTTAAGTAAGGGAGTGCAACTTGGATGACTTCAAATGAACCAAAAAAGTTCACATCAAACATCGTTTTTGCATCGATACATTCGGTATCTTCGATACTGCCTGAAATACCCATCCCTGCGTTGTTAATGACAACGTCAATCACTTGTTCTTTTTCATAAATTGTTTCAAAAGCTTTGATGATTTCATCTTTATTGGTGACATCAACTTGCATGCTTGTGAACGTTGATTCGTGTACTTTTCTTCTTGAAAGACCATAAACCAAGTGGCCTTTTGAACCTAGTAAATCACAAATAGCTTTACCGATTCCAGAAGATGCACCGGTTACAATAACAACCATTACTCTTGAAGGTCTTTCAATTGTTCTAATACTTCTGCGATGATTCCAACAGAATAATCAATTTGTTTTTTAGTGTGCGTTGCAGTATAGCTTGTACGTATGAGGCATTCTCCCATTGGTGTTGCTGGAGGTAATACTGGGTTTACATATACACCACGTTCAAAAAGCATATTACAAGCAACCATTGTACGTTTAGGTAAATACGTATAAATTGGAATAATTGGTGTTTGATCATTCGTTTCTTTATATTCGACACCATGTTTTTTTAAAGCTTGACGCATATAATTGGTGATATCTCTAAGATTTTTAACGCGTTGAGGTTCTTTTTTTAAGATTTTTAATGCTGCAAGTGCTGCTGCAGTATTTGCAGGTGGAATTGCAGCTGAGAAAATATATGGTCTTGAATTATGACGAATAAAATTGATAACGCGATTAGAACTTGCAACATATCCACCTAAACTTGCAAGTGATTTTGAAAATGTTCCCATCACAACATCAACTTCTTTCATTAGGTTGAAATGTTCATGCGTGCCTTTGCCCGTTGCACCCATGACACCAAAACCATGTGCATCATCTACCATGACACGAACATCGTATTTTTTCTTAAGTTCAATGATTTTTGGTAAATCACATAAATCACCCGTCATTGAAAAAACACCATCAGTAATAATAATCAAACCTTTTTCGATATTTTTTTCAGCAAGTTGCGCTTTTGTTTTAATAATTTTAGCTTCTAAATCTGCCATATCATTATGGTTGTATCTTACAACTTCAGCATATGATAATTTGATCCCATCATAAATAGACGCATGATTTTCTTTATCTGAGAAAATAATATCGTTACGTCCAGCAATTGCTGAGATGATCCCTAAATTACTTTGAAATCCAGATGCAAAAATCGTCGCATCTTCCATGCCTACGAATGCAGCAAGTTCTTTTTCTAATTCAACGTGTAAATTTAAAGTTCCATTTAAAAACCGAGATCCAGAAACACCCGATCCATATTTTTTAGTTGCTTTTAAAGAAGCTTTAAGAACCTCTTTATGTGAGGTTAATCCTAAATAGTTATTAGAACCAATCATCACAACATGTCTGCCTTCCATTACGACTTCAGTGTCTTGTTTGGAAGTAAGCTCATGAAAATATGGATAGTACCCTTGTTCTTTAGCGATATCTGCAATAATATAGTCATCGCACTTTTTAAAGATATCCATTCAATGCTCCTTTAATGTTTTTCGTTTTATAGCTATTTCTATTATACTAAAATTTTTAAAAAAGTATTAAAAAGCGATAATTTTCTTATCGATATATGCAAGTTCTATAGCAATTTTTGCTGCAAGTCTTGCATTATTGTAAACAAGTGCTTTATTTGCCTCTAAAGATTCACCTTTTGTTAAATCTTTAATCGTAGAAAGGAGAAAGGGTGTTGTTTCTTTTCCAGTGATATTTTTTTCTTTCGCAAGGATTAATGATTGCTCGATGTAAGACTCAATCACATCTGATGCCATTGCATGGGATTCAGGAATCGGATTTGCAACAACGATTCCTCCTTTTAGTGGAAATGTTTTTTTTGCATGAAATAGCGTTGCAATCTCTTGAGGCGTCTCTAAGCGATGTGTCACTTGAAATGGTGATGTCCTTGAATAAAAACTAGGAAGCACTTCTGTTTGATAACCGATGATTTCTACACCTTTGGTTTCTAAGTATTCTAACGTTAGTCCTAAGTCTAAAATAGACTTTGCACCTGCACATACGACGCAAACTGAATGTTCAGCAAGCTCTTCTAAATCCCTAGAGATGTCCATCGTGTTTTCTCCATATCTATGTACGCCACCAATCCCACCAGTTGCAAACACTTGAATACCAACGCGCGCAGCAACAAGTATCGTTCCTGAAACCGTAGTTCCACCATGTTTTTTTTGTGAAATGACATACCCAAAATCTCTTTTGCTTACTTTAACAACATCTTCTTTAGCAAGAATTTCTAAATCATGTTCATCAAGTCCAACTTTAATTTCACCATTGATAATCGCGATGGTTGCTGGAATTGCACCTTCTTCACGAATGATACTCTCTAATGTTTTAGCAACTTCGATATTATCAGGATACGGTAATCCGTGACTAATAATCGTCGATTCTAAAGCAACTACTTTTTGATGTGTCTTTAATGCTTTTTTTACTTCCTCACTAATTTTTATATGCATCCACGCACTCCTTTAACATTTTTGAGTTTTTACTTTTTAACGCACATAAAGACATCAGATGTCCTTGTTTTAAAATCTCTTTTTGATTTATAAAACCATCAATACAACCAACTAAAAAAGCATCACCAGCTCCAGATGTATTGATTATATCCTCAGCTTTCTCAATTGGATATGTCATCATTTTTTCTTTTGTAATTAATCTTGCATATTTCACTTGATTGGTGATGATGACTACATGATGGTCCTTAATTGAACGTTGTATGTCATCATTAAATAAATGATGGATTTCCGCATCATTACCTTTTATGACATGGAAACCAGCAACTAAATGCTTCATTTTAATGGCTTTTTCTTGTGAGACAAGCTCGATGACTTTAAATGGGTGATGAAGGTGTGATATGTATGTTAATACTTCTATCGATACATTCGTGTCACAAATAAGGACATCGGCTTCAAGTAGCGTTGTTTCATAATCTTTCAAAAATGCTTTTGTAAGGTGTTTCATCGCGTCCATGGATGCGATTGCTCCTTGCATATTTCCATCTTGATTAAATAAAGATAAGTATAAAGAAGATAATTCTGATGGTGGTGAATACACTTTTATATGATGAGAAATACAGGCATCTTTTAAAAAAGGTCCAAAATGATCTTGACCAATCACTGTAAAAAAAGTGACATCATAATCAAGTAACCTTAAATCATAAGCAATATTAAAACCAACACCACCTGAATCGATGATGTGACTGCCCGGATTCGAATCAAAAGATTGAAATGTTTGATCAGAGGTTGCAAGAATATCAACATTCATGCCACCAATGACCACTATTTTTTTGTTCATACGTTGATTATATAAGAAAAAAGTAGCTTTCGCTACTTTTATTCAAAATCTTCTTCTTCTTTTTCAACGGTATAACTAGAATCATATGAAAATCGAGATTCTTTGAGTATTCCCGTTCCAGCTGGAATAAGTCCACCAATAATGACATTTTCTTTAAGACCATGTAATTTATCGACTTTACCTTTAATTGCTGCATCTGTTAAGATTCTTGTTGTTTCTTGGAAAGATGCTGCAGATAAGAATGAATCACTACGTAATGATGCACGTGTGATACCTAAGAGTAAAGGACGTCCAACAGCAAGTTGTTTTCCATCTTTAAATGCTTGCATATTTGCTTGACTAAATTCAGAAACAGAAACTTCAACACCTGGTAATAAGCTTGTTTCACCTTCAGTGACAATATAAATACGTCTTAGCATTTGACGAACAATAAGCTCAATGTGTTTATCAGAAATTTCAACGTTTTGCGCACGATATACTTTTTGAACTTCTTCTAAAATATATTTTGCAGCCGCTTCAGTTGAAACAACACGTAATAACTCTTTAGGATGGATAGACCCTAATGTGAGTCTTTGACCAGGTCTAACGACTTGGTTTTTACGTACTAAGACATCAATGCTTGGATCAACGGTATATTTATGTTCTTTTTCGTTTTTATCTAAAATCGTAACTGTTGAAAACCCACTACGCAAACGATCGATCGCATGAACTTTACCTTCGACTTCACTGATGACAGCTTTTCCTTTAGGATTACGTGCTTCAAATAATTCTTGAATACGAGGTAACCCTTGAGTAATATCTGATGCAGATGCCACCCCTCCGGTGTGGAAGGTTCTCATGGTAAGCTGGGTTCCAGGTTCACCAATCGATTGTGCAGCAATAACCCCAACAGCTTCTCCAACTTCAACTGGCATATTGGATGCTAAGTTACGTCCATAACATTTCGCACATACACCATTTTCTGAGTGACATGTTAGATTTGAACGGATTTCAACTTCTTCAACACCTGCTTCATAGATTTCTGTTGCAAGTTCATCTGTAATAAGTTGGTTTTTAGCGACGAGTAATCCTTTACCTTTAGGTTTTGCGACATCTTTACTTGCGTAACGTCCAACAATACGGTCATATAAAGGGACGATGATTTTAGAATCATCTTTTTCTGAAGTAATTGGACGCATAATAATACCACGTTCAGTACCACAATCATCATCAACAACAATCACATCTTGAGACACGTCAACTAAACGTCTTGTTAAGTATCCTGATTCTGCTGTTTTTAACGCAGTATCGGTTGATCCTTTACGTGCACCGTGAGTGGAAATAAAGAACTCAGAAACGGTTAGACCTTCTCTAAAGGATGCTTGAACAGGGACTTCAATGGTTTCCCCTTTCGGGTTATTCATCAGACCACGCATCCCAACAAGTTGGACGAAGTTGTTTAAACTACCACGTGCACCTGAATCACTCATCATAAATAAGTTGTTGTCGGTATCAAACTCATCCATGACATTATCTTGAATGGTTTTAAGTGCTTTTTCCCAAGTTTGAATGATTAGTTTACGACGTTCTTCACTTTTGAGTAAACCGTCATCATGCCATTCGAGAACTTGATCAATGGTTTGTCTTGCTTCAACAAGCATTTCTTCTTTTTTAGAAAATACATTAATATCAGCAAATGACACAGTAATACCAGACACAGTTGAATATTTAAATCCTAAATCTTTAAGTCTGTCTAGCATTTTAGACGTTTCACTAATGTGTAACTTCTTAAATACTTGAGCAATAATTTTAGACAAGAATTTTTTAGTGAATGGTCCTGGTACTGGAATATCTTGTAAGACATCTTTAGGGTTCACACCTTTTTTAATGAAGTAAATATCTGGTGTACCTATTTCTAAATTGACATCAGATGGTTCATTTAAGTAAGGGAAGTTTGGAGGTAAGATTTGGTTAAAAATCAATTTTCCAAAGGTTGTGACTAAATATTGTTGTTTCTGTTCAGATTTAAACATTTGATCCATCGATTTAGGATCGATAATAATTCTTGTATGTAACTGAATAAATCCATCTTCATATGCAAGTTGTACTTCTTCAAAATTTGAGAAGAAATGACCTTCATATTTATGTTTTTCTTGATGTGCAACTTTTTTCTCTTCAGCATGTAACCCTGTAAATGGTTTATCTTTTGTTTCTTCAATCGTCAAGTAATAGTTTCCTAAAACCATGTCTTGAGAAGGTGTTACAACAGGTTTACCATCTTTTGGGTTTTAGATGTTATTAGAAGCAAGCATGAGTAAACGCGCTTCAGCTTGAGCTTCATTCGATAGAGGGACGTGAACCGCCATTTGGTCACCGTCAAAGTCCGCGTTAAACGCAGGGGTAACAAGTGGATGCAAACGAATCGCTTTTCCATCAATCAGTTTTGGTTCAAATGCTTGAATACCAAGTCTATGAAGTGTTGGCGCACGGTTGAGTAATACCGGATGTTCTTTAACAACTTTTTCGAGTGCTGTCCATACATCATCATCCATACGTTCGTATTTAGAGTTTGCATTTTTCTTTGCGTTCGCATCATCACCAGATAATTTTTGAAGTTCTCTTAATACAAATGGTTTAAATAATGTAATGGCCATTTCACGTGGAATACCACATTGATACATTTCTAAGTCTGGTCCTACAATAATGACTGAACGTCCAGAATAATCAACACGTTTTCCAAGTAAGTTTTGACGGAAACGACCTTGTTTCCCACGTAACAAATCTGAAAGTGATTTCAAGTGACGGTTACGTTCAACAGCCGCTTTTTTACCACGTTTCGCATTATCAAATAACGCATCAGCTGCTTCTTGAAGCATACGTTTTTCGTTTTTGGTAATGAGTCTTGGTGCCATTTGTTCTTTTTGTTTTTTAAGACGATTATTACGATTTAAAATACGACGATATAAATCGTTTAAGTCTGTTGTTGCAAAACGACCACCATCTAGTGGTACCATTGGACGAAGATCTGGTGGAATGACTGGAATCACATTCATAACCATCCATTCTGGTTTATTATCAGAGTTATTGAATGCTTCAACGACTTCTAAACGTTTAATGATCTTATCACGTTTTTGTTTAGATGCTGTTTTTAATTTACGTCTTAAAATACGAACTTCTCTATCTAAATCAAGTTCTTTAAGTAAGATTTTAACGGCTTCTGCACCAGTTAACGCAGTAAATTTATTGTAGTATTCTTCACTCAAACGTGAAAAATCTTGTTCTGATAAAATTTGTTTTTTAGATAGTGGTGCGGTTCCTGGATCAGTCACAATGTATGATGCATGATAGACGACTTCTTCGAGTTGTTTTGCTTTAATTCCAAGTAAAATCGCGAGTCTTGAAGGTGAGTTTTTTAAATACCATGTATGAACGATTGGTGCTTCAAGTTCAATATGACCCATACGTTCACGACGTACTTTAGATTCTGTGATTTCAATGCCACATTTTGAACATACTTGTCCTTTGTTACCACTTTGTTTTTTACCACACGCACATTGATAATCACGTGTAGGTCCAAAAATGCGCTCACAAAACAAGCCACCTTCTTCAGGTTTGGATGTACGATAGTTAATCGTTTCATGCGTCTTGACTTCCCCATAAGACCATTGTCTGATTTCATCTGGAGAAGCAATACGAATTTTTAAGTGTGAATACGTTTTAGATCCATATTCTTTAGGTGATTTTCTACCTTGGTTAATACGTGCTTGAACATCAATGAGTTTAACAGGATCGACTGGTGTTTGAACTAAATCTTTAAGTGATTCAATTTCAACATCTTCAACGTCACTTGCTTCATGATGATGTTCATGGAGAGGATCATAACCGTAAAACTTTAAGACCCCATTCATTTCTTCACGTAAAATTGCGTCATCTTCAAATAAATGGTATAAAATATGACGATCATATTCTAAGACATCAATAAGATCTTCTAGACCTTGACCTCTTAAACGATCAACCGTTTCACCAGAAACACCCATATTTTCAAGTGGGCGTGGTAAAGAGTAACGTCTTAAAACAGACGTCACTTCTTCAAATGCTTCAGCAAGTAATAATTTTAATTCTTTAATTGAAAATGTATTAAAGTCTTCAAGTTGATCAATCCCTGAGAGTTTTAGCTGAGTAAGCGCTTCTTCTGACAGTTTAAGTGATTCAACTTTTAAAGTTAATTTTTCTTTTGCCATTAACGGAAGCCTCCTTTAGGTTTTTGACCTGCACCGAGATCAACAAGTGATTTCACAGCTTCGTTTTCTCCGGTTTGTTCATCGATAAGCTCTACATATAAGCCTAATGCTTGAAGTTCTCTTGTAAGTACTCTAAATGACTCTGGAATCGATGCTTCTGGAATTGGTTTGTCATGTGTAATCGCTGAATACACGCGGTTACGTCCAATCATGTCATCGGATTTCACTGTTAACATTTCTTGAAGTGTATGTGCGGCACCATATGCATAAAGTGCCCACACTTCCATTTCTCCGAAACGTTGTCCACCATTTTGAGCTTTACCACCCATTGGTTGTTGAGTGACGAGTGTATATGGCCCAACACTTCTTGCATGGAGTTTATCTTCAACCATGTGTGAAAGTTTGATCATATACATGACCCCTACTGAAATTCTATTTTCAAATGCTTGTCCTGTACGTCCATCATAAAGTTGTGTTTTACCATCTGCTTCAAGACCAGCTTCAGCAATAATTGCTTTTAAGTCTTCATCATCAACACCATCAAAAACTGGGGTTGCGATATTCACGCCTAATTTTTTAGCAGCAAGTCCTAAGTGAATTTCAAGAACTTGACCGATGTTCATACGTGAAGGAACCCCAAGTGGGTTAAGCATGATATCAACCGGTGTTCCATCTTCCATATATGGCATATCTTCTCTTGGTAAAATACGGGAAATAACCCCTTTATTACCATGACGTCCTGCCATTTTATCCCCTTCAGAAATTTTACGTTTTTGAACGACATACACACGTATGTTTTCAGTCACGCCTGAAGGTAGGACACCATCTTTTTTCGTTAAGATTTGAACACTTTGGACAATTCCACCACCACCGTGTGGGACACGAAGGGATGAATCTCTGTATTCTCTTGATTTTTCACCAATTACGGCATGAATAAGTTTTTCTGAAGGACTTGGTTCAAACATCCCTTTTGGTGTAATTTTACCAACTAAAATGTCACCTTCTTTCACTTCAGAACCAGGAACAATAATTCCGCGTTCATCTAAATTACGAAGTGCATCAAGTCCAACGTTTGGTACTTCTCTTGTGAATTCTTCTTTACCTGAACCTGTTTTAAGTTCACGTGTTTCAATTTCGTATTCACTAATATGAATGGATGTATAAACATCTTCAGAAACTAAATCTTCAGATAAGATGATCGCATCTTCATAGTTATAACCTTCCCATGTCATAAAGGCAATTGTGACGTTACGTCCTAGTGCAAGTTCACCTTTAAATGTTGAAGGTCCATCTGCAAGAATGTCTCCAGCATCAACAAACTCACCTGTTTTGACAATTGGTTTTTGTAAAATCATGGTGTCTTGGTTAGATCTAAAGAAACGAATTAATTTGTAATCTGCAGTGTTATCAACACCTTTTTCAACAAGTTTATTTGCAATGTCTAAAGTAAAAGGTTCACTTTTGCTATATAACACGGTGCGACCGACTTTAACGGTATCTTCTGGTTCAGATGTAATTTTAATGTGTTTAGAGTCTGAATATGTGACATACCCTGATGTTTTAGAAACAACGACAGCACCTGAATCTTTTGCAGCACGATATTCAATACCTGTACCAACAACTGGTGCTTCAGGAATAAGTAATGGCACTGCCTGACGTTGCATGTTGGCACCCATGAGCGCACGTGACGCATCGTCGTGTTCCAAAAACGGAATGGTTGATGTTGCAACAGATACAATTTGTTTAGGAGAAACGTCCATAAACGTCACTTGATCCACTTCAAACATGGATGTTTCACCACGATAACGTCCGATCACTTTATCATCAATAAAGCGTCCTTGTTCGTCGAGTTTAGAAGCAGCAGATGCAATGACTTCATTGTATTCTTCGTCTGCTGTTAAATATTTAAATTCACTTGATACATAAATGCCATCTTTTTTGTGTTCAACGTTTAAGTAAGGTGTTTGAATAAACCCATATTGATCGACACGACCATAGGTTGCAAGTGAAGAAATAAGACCGATTGAAGGACCTTCAGGTGTTTCAATAGGACAAATTCTACCGTAGTGAGAGTTGTGAACGTCACGTACTTCAACCCCAGCACGATCACGAGCAAGACCACCCGTACCAAGTGCTGAAACACGGCGTTTTTGAGTGAGTTCTGCAAGTGGGTTAATTTGATCCATGAATTGTGATAATTGTGATGAACCATAAAAAGTTTTAATTGCACCAGCAAGTGGTGTCATATTGATAATTTGAGCTGGAGTGGCTTCACTAAAGACGGTTATAGACATTTTATCTTTAATATTTTTTTCTGCTCTTGCTAGACCAATTCTAAATTGATTTTTTAATAATTCGCCAATAAGTCTTAAACGACGATTTCCTAAATGGTCGATATCATCAATGTCACCTAAACCTTCATAAAGGTTTAAATAATAACTTAAAGATGCAATCATATCAGAAATGGTGATATGTTCTACTGTTTCTTCTTGATTACTACCGACGACACGAACAACTTTTAGCTTATCTGTATCTTCAACTCTTAAAAATACATCAAGCATCTCAACAACAACACCTTGACGATCTGTTTCTTTTTCATAAATATCTCGACCTAAAAAGAACTTAATGACTTTTTCATCAAGTGATTGTCTGTTTCTTCTTAAAATACCAATCACATCTTCTGTTACAGGTGTATTTTTTTCTACTAATACTTCGCCTGTTCTAAGATTGGATATTTTTTCTTTTGTATATAAAATATCGCCACCATCTGGAAGACGTTCAGCTAATATTTCATCAGGAAGTTCGTTTTGAAGAGAAAATTCTTTTGTAATAATCTCTTTTCTAAATGCATGACGATTTTCTTTTAATATTGTTAACACTTCTTTTGTAACAACTGTATTTTCTTTAACTAAAACTTTTCCTGTTTTAGGATCAATGACATCTTGAGCAAGTGTTGCATTAAGTAATCTAGATAAAACATCAAGTTTTTTATTGAATTTATAACGACCAACTGCAGCAAGATCATAACGTCTACGATCAAATAAACGCATACGTACAAATTCACGTGCTGCATCTGCAGGTACTTTTTCACCTTGTCTTAGTTTTGCATAGACTTCAATGATTGCTTCATCACTATTTTTTGTATCGTCTTTTTCAAAAGTTGAATCTAAGTAATCTGATTTTCCAAATACATCTGAAATATCTTTTTTCTTACCTAAACCAATGGCACGAATGAACGTTGTCATTGGAACTTTTTTAGAACGATCTAATTTCGTGTATAAAATATCTTTAGAACCCATTTCCATTTCTAACCACGCACCGCGTGTTGGAATGATTTGAGCTGTGTATCGTAATTGGTTTAATTTTTTATCAATTGAGCTTGTGTAGTAAGCACCCGCTGAACGAATGATTTGAGAAACAACAACACGCTCTGCGCCATTAATAACAAAAGTTCCCGTTGGTGTCATCACCGGGATTTCAGCCATTAAGACTTTATTTTCTCTTACTTCGCCTGTTAAGACGTTTTCTAATTTAACTTTAACAGATAATTGTTTTGAAAAATTGATATCTCGTTTTTTCGCATCTTGAACGTTATATTTTGGTTCAGTTAGCTCGTGTTCTTCAAAATGTAGTTTCATATCACCGTTATGTGCTTCAATTGGTGAAATATCTTGAAGTAATTCTTTGATACCGTCTTTTAAAAACCATTCAAATGAGTTGGTTTGGATTTCGATCAAATTTGGTAGATCGATATCATAACGCATTCTTGAATAATTTCTTCGTGAAGCTTTTTTACCGTATTGAACTACGCGATATCCCATAGGGTCACTCTCCTAAAAAAATATGAATTTAATTGATGAGTCGTGGTAGAAAACAAGTTTTCGCATTATATAATATTATCACAAAATGATGCAAATTGTCAATATTTTATCGCTTTGTAAACATCGTAACCTTTGGCTTTGTTTACGCGAGATACCTCATCAAACATCGTCTTTAAATAGACAACTGTTGATGGTGCACCATGTCTTTTGCTAATCACTACATATAAAATACCGTTTGCTTCAAGTGCGTGAAAAGCTTGCTGATACAATGAAAAGATCATACTTTTGCCTGCTCGAATTGGTGGATTAATCACTGCCAAATCATAGCCTTGACCAGGTACTACACTAGATTCAAGGACAAGAACATCTTTAAGATGCTCTGTATTTTTTTTCGCAAGTTGAACTGCACGAGGATTAATATCAAACATCGTAAGCTTCGCATTTGGATGTAACGTTTTTAACACGCATCCTAAAACACCATATCCACATCCTATATCTAGAATACTTGATACATCTGTTTCATGAATTGCATGAAGTAAGACATCACTTCCGTGGTCAACATGATCTTTTGAAAAGACGCCTTGGTCTGTAATAAATGTAAAGATGTTATCGTTAAAACGATAAGTTATCGTCTTTTCTAGGCTCTTTAGTTTTTCATCGAATTGATAATAATGTGACATAAATTAAACGGCCAAAAAACCCAAGACATCTAAATACCTTAGGTTTTTGATTGTTGATATTAGCTTAATTTATTTAAGTTCAACAGTTGCACCAGCTTCTTCTAGTTCAGCTTTAAGTGCGTCTGCATCTTCTTTCTTAAGACCTTGTTTAATGACTGCATCTGCAGTTTCTGATAATGTTTTCGCTTCAGCTAACCCTAAGCCAGTTGCTGTACGAACAACTTTGATAACTGCGATTTTGTTTGATCCGAATGTTTTTAAAATGACATCGAAATCTTTTTTTTCTTCAGCAGCTTCAACACCTGCACCCGCAGCTGGAGCAGCAGCAACAGCAGTTGGATCGATACCGAATTCTTCTTTTAAACCTTCAACCAATTCTTTAATTTCTAATAAAGACATTTCTTTCAATGCGTCTACAAACGCTTGTTTTGTTAATTTTGCCATGATTTTTATATTCTCCTTTTTATTTTTTTTATTTTGCTTCTTCGCTGATCATGTTAAGACCAACGGCTAATTCTCTA
This sequence comes from Bacillota bacterium, assembly GCA_027620815.1. Lineage (GTDB taxonomy): Bacteria > Bacillota_I > Bacilli_A > Acholeplasmatales > Acholeplasmataceae > UBA8290. The sequence continues at coordinate 13,105 of JAQCDH010000003.1, forward strand.
ATTGGTTGCAATAATCCAACTGCGATTTGTGTAAGTAATACTTCTCTTGATGGTAGATTTGCAAGCATTTTTGTATCCGTTTCATTATAGAAACCACCTTCAACCACGGATGCATTTAATACAACTTGTGGGTGCGTTTTTGCAAAATCGTTTAAGATTTTTGCAGGGGCAACAGCGTCTTGGTAACTAATCGCAATTGCTTTAGGTCCAATAAAGATTTCTGAGAATTCACTGAATCCTGCTTTTAATGCTGCACGACGTGCAATGTTGTTTTTATATACTTTTGTATCACATCCAGCTTCTTTTAACTGAACACGTAATTCTGTGAAATCAGAAACAGTTAGTCCTGGATAATCAAAAGCGACAATTGAAACAGCAGTTTGCAATTTTTCAGCAAGTGTTTCTACAGATTGTTGTTTTTTTACAAGTATGTCTTTCATCTTTTCCTCCTTATAGAATAAATAAAACTCTTTGATTTTTAACGTCAAAAACCAAAGAGTCGAATTGTTTTGTGTATGCCTCGGTAGGATATTTAAGCATGTGCACCTACTGTCTTTGGTTTTGATTTAATTTTTTATTAAGCTTTGATTGATTCTTCTAATACTTTGATGCCAGGTCCCATTGAAGATGATAATGTAATGTTTTTTACATATGATCCTTTAACAGTACTTGGTTTAATTCTTAATAATTGTTGATATAACGCAGCTAAGTTTTCACTAAGTTTTGAAGCGTCAAATGAAACTTTACCAATAGGTGCATGAATGTTACCAACTTTGTCTGTACGATATTCAATTTTACCATTTTTAATTTCTTCAACAGCTTTTGCAACGTCCATTGTGACTGTGCCTGTTTTAGGGTTTGGCATTAATCCTTTAGGTCCAAGAACACGTCCTAGTTTACCTAATTTACCCATCATTGAAGGGGTTGCGACTAACACATCAAATTCTAACCAACCTTTGCTGATTTCTTCAATGAGTTCATCATCGCCAGCACGATCTGCACCTGCAGTTTCAGCTTCTTTGATTTTTTCACCATCAGCAATAACAACAACACGTTGTGTTTTACCTGTACCATGTGGTAAGACAATGGCACCTCTTAAATTTTGTTCTGCTTGACGTGGGTCAAGATTAAGTCTGAATGCGACTTCTACAGATGCGTCAAATTTTGTAATCGACGTCTTTTTAACAAGCCCTAATGCTTCTTCTGCGACATATAATTTATTTTTGTCGTAAAGTTTTACGGCTTCAAGGTATTTTTTACCTCTTTTCATGCTTATCCTCCAAATGTGGTCTAGCGGGATATCCTCCCACAATTTAGATCCATTATTCTTTTATTGTAATACCCATATTGCGGGCAGAACCAGCAATAATGTTCATTGCTGCTTCTACATCATACGCATTTAAATCACGCATTTTAAGTTCAGCGATTTCACGTAATTGTGCTTTTGTAACGGAACCAACTTTTTCTTTAAGTGCATTCTTTGCACCTTTTGTAATGTTTGCTGCTTTTTTAAGCAGGTCACTTGCTGGTGGTGTTTTTGTTACAAATGAAAATGTACGGTCATCATATACTGAGATGACAACAGGAATCATATATCCCATTTGATCTTTTGTTGCTTCATTGAATTGAGAACAAAAGGCTGGAATATTAACTTGAGCTTGACCTAGCGCTGGACCAACTGGTGGCGCAGGGGTTGCTTTTCCTGCTTGAATTTGTAGCTTTAATTGTTTTACAACTTTTTTAGCCATGAACACATCCTCCTTCTTTTGCATAAGTATGTGGTTTGACTTCGTCTTCCACTATGGTGTGTTTTAAAACATGCGAAATAATATTATCACGAATAGATGCGGTTGTCAACGAAAATTATTAGGATTCTATGACTTTCACTTCGTGTGCATCAATTTCGGTTGGTGTTGCGCGACCAAAGAGGTCAATTTCAACAACAACTCTTGCTTGATCATTGTCTACTTGAGATACTTTTCCTTTAATACCTTGATATGCTCCTGATAAAATTTCAACGTGTTCATTAAGCAATTGATCATATTTAGGTTTAGAAATGACACCGATTTTTAATAAGATTTGTTTAATCTCTTCAGCTGCTAGTGGAACTGGTTTTGTTCCTCCACCTGAAGATCCTAAGAAACCAGTTACACGCGGTGTATTTCTTACAACAAACCAAGATTCATCCGTCACAATCATTTCAACAAAGACGTACCCTGGATAAAGTTGTTTGATTTTTTCTTTTTCTTTTCCGTTTTCTTTTTTTTCGATGATGGTTTCTTCTGGAACAATCACACTGAAAATAAAGTCATTCATACCCATTGAATCGACACGTCTTAATAAGTCTTCTTTAACAGAATTTTCATACCCAGAATATGTTTGAATGATGTACCAACGTTGCTGTTGGCTCATAGGAGGTCTCCTAATAAATTAAGAATTAAGAAGTTAAATAATAAGATGACAAGTGTTAAGATTAATAAAAATATAATTGTTCTCGTTGACTGATCAATGAATTTTGAACGTGAAGGCCAGACAATTTTTTTAAGTTCTGGGACAGCTGGAATAAAAAACGGATAAATGACGAGGACAAGTCCAAACATTGAAATCACGAGAAGTACCCATGAGAAAATAGTTCCGTTAGGTTCTGTTCCTAAAATTGGAAAGTTTGGGTTAATTTGAAGAAGTGGATTGCCACTAATAATCATTAAAGCAAGTCCTGCTGAAATAGTCGCAAGAACACCTAATAATAAATTTTCCCACTTATATTCTTTGGTGAGAACTTCTAATAATTTTGATTTTTCTTCAGTATTTTTTACTTTGATAGCCATAAAATATACACCTCTATTTCGTTTCTTTGTGAATTGTGTGTGTGTTACAGTAGGTACAGTACTTACTGATTGACATACGATCAGTGGTTGTTGCTGATTTAGTTATTGTGTAGTTTCTATGCAAGCAAACACTGCAAATTAAAATAATTTTTTTACGCATTAAAAAACCACTCCTGTGGTCAATGTATGAGTATTTTAACACGTTATCTAACTTGAGTCAATCATTTTAAAATGTTTTTTAATTATTCATTTTTTTTATTTTTTGTTTGATCTGATAAATGATGTTATAGACTTGTTTTTTAGTTAGTTGTAATGTTTGAGAAATATACTCAATTGACCTTTTATTTTCAAAATAATATTGATAGACCATGCGTTTGTTATGATCTTCAAAAAATAGCTCTATATGTTCTTTTTGTGTTTCTGGTGATTCTATTTGATAAAAAAATGTTGCTTCTCTTAACACATACTGTTTTGTCTCTTTTTTAAGTGCAATTAATTTTCTTACAAGTATTAATTCGAAACATTTTGTAAATGTTTTATTAAAGGACTCATCAAATGTTTGAATGGCCTTGTTTAATAAAATCATACTTTCTTGAAAAAAATCTATCTTTTCATCCTCGAAAACATACATCGAATGAATTTTTTTCCAAATAAATCTTTCATATTTTTTTAACATGAACGCAAATGCATACTCATCATGGTTGTATTTAATCCTATAAATGATTTCATAATCGTTCATATAAAACATGGGGATTTATTTTGTTAATGCGTTCATTAATAGTGCAGCCGCAACGCTTACGTTTAATGATTGCACGTGTCCTTTCATTGGAATCATAATCATCTCATCAACGAGTGGTTTAATAGAGGCTCGTATACCACTACCTTCATTTCCTAATATAATACCTACGCGACCCTCATAAGAAACGGTTTCATAATGTTTTGCATGATCCATGTCGGTTCCAAATATTTTAATACCCGCTTCTTTCATTTGCGTAATTCCTTTAAATAATTGTGGGACGAGTACAATTGGAACATATTCAATGGCACCTGTTGATACTCTTGCAACCGTAGACGTTAAGGGCACTTGTTGTTTTTGACTTATGATAATTGCTGTTATTCCCATTGCATCTGAGCTACGAATAATGGCACCTAAGTTATGAGGATCTTCGATAGAATCTAAAATTAAAAACTTTGCGTTTTGTATGTGAAGGATATCTTCTAATTTTGTGTATGAATATGGTTCAACATCAGCAACAATCCCTTGATGCAATGAATGATTTGAAATATTATTTAAATGTCCTTTATCCACTTTTTCTAAAACGATGTTTTTTTGTTCAATTTGTTTTAAAATCATTTTATCTGAAAACCGATATTCAATCATAATTTTATTTATTTTACGATTTGCTTTGAGTGCTTCTAATACAACATTTTTACTGTAAATAAACATCATAACCTCATTATAAATAATTTTTTAACTAAAATCCGTGAAACATTTGAAACAAACCTTTTAAAAAAAGCGCTTCATGCGCTTTTTTTATTGAAGTTCAGAAATTTTATTAATCATTGAAGCAACAACTTCTTTTATCCAACGCGTCATATTAGATAAGATATACATCATCGGAAATGCTGCTTGAGAAATCGATAGTAGTAATAAAATTTGTGGAATCGTGAGTGGATCCACTGGATAGTATTCTTGATTAAAGAATGGTGCATAATTAAAGAAACTTGGTAAGAAAATAATGGATACCACAAATGCAATAATCATTAATACAAAGACAGTTCCTCTTACGCGATTAAATGGTAATGATAATCTTAGTAATACGAGTAATGAGGTAAATGTTGCTGAAATCACAATAATGGTAGATGTTTGAAGTTGATTCATACCAAGTACTGTTGCTAGTCCAAAAACAATTAAACTATTAATCATAACAACAAGTGCGCCAGGAAGTGCTTTTTTAATAACATTGAGTAAGAAATTTCCTTCAACACGTTTGTTATTTGCTTCTAAAGCTAAAATTAATGCGGGGATACCAATCACTAAATAATCAATTAAAATAAGTTGACTTGGTTGGATTGGATACACACCTCGTCTTGCAATTGCAATTATAATTAATAACAAAGTAAAAATATTTTTTGTTAAAAATAAAACTGCTACTTTTTGAACGTTATTAATGACTCGTCTACCTTCTGATACAACTTTAGGCATTGAAGAAAAGTTAGAATCGAGTAATACTAAGTGTGAAACGTTTCTTGCTGCTTCACTTCCTGAAGCCATTGCAATAGAAGTATCTGCTTCTTTTAATGCTAAAATATCATTAACACCATCGCCTGTCATCGCAACGGTATGTCCATTGTTTTTAAGTGCTTCTATTAGTAATTTCTTTTGACCTGGAGAAACGCGTCCAAATATCGTGTATCTCGTTGCCGCTCTTACAACATCTTTATCGGATAAACCTTCTAAACTGATGTATTTATCAGCATCAACAATACCAACACGTTGAGCAATTTTTGAAACCGTCACAGGATTATCTCCTGAAACGACTTTAACACCAACTTGATTTTCTTTAAAATAACGAATGGTTTCTTCTGCATCAGGACGAACTGTATCTTCAATCGTAATTAATGACACAGGAATTAATGATTTAAAAGTAAAATCATCAGTAATCACTTCATCTGTTCGAGCGATACATAATACTCTAAATCCTTCTTCTGCAAATTGATTAACTTGAACTTTAATGCTTTCAGGATAATGATTTTTTAATACATATTCTGGTGCACCTAAAACAAATGTGCCAAAGCGTTCAAATTCAACTGCTGAAAATTTTCTAGAGCTTGAAAATGGTATCGTATTTTTATGTCTAATGCGTTTTGCAGTTCCAAATCGATCGGATAACGCCTGAGAGGTTAAGTTTGTATCATTAAGTGCGTTAATCATTGCTGAAACAATATTTTTGACACTTAATTTGTCGTAAGGTTCTAATTCAACAGTGGAATGGACACTCATCGTGCCATCAGTGATGGTTCCTGTTTTATCTAGACATAACATATCGACACGTGCAAGCATTTCTATACAGTAAAGTTCTTGAACGAGTGTGTTATTTTGAGCAAGTCTAATAACCCCAACAGCAAGTGCCATACTTGTAAGCAAGAAGAGTCCTGAAGGAATAATTCCAATCATTGCGCCTGTTGTTGCTTTTACGATATCTTCGTATGCTAAATCTGTATTGGTAGTCATTGTGTAAAAGAGCAATCCAGCAAGTGGAACGATGATTGCTGCTACAGTACGAATGATGATTTTTAGGGATGCGAGTAAGTCTGATTTTGGTTTTTGATAAACCTTAGCTTGAGACGTTAATTTTTGAATATAAATATCTTGACCAATTGCTGTAACTTGAGCATAACATGATCCAGAAACAACATAACTTCCTGAATACAATGTATCGCCTTTTCTTTTTAGTATCGGATCAGATTCTCCAGTAAGTAAAGATTCATTAACTTCTAAGATGCCTTCTCTTACAACACAATCCGCTGCGATTTGTTTACCTGAGTTTAAATATAAAATATCATCAATGACAACATTTGATACTGATATTTCGTAATCAGCCTTATCTCTAACAACATTTGCTGTTGGTGCAGATAACAATGATAATTTATCAATCATTTTTTTAGCTCTAATTTCTTGAATGATACCAATCGCAATGTTTGCTGATACAGCACCTAAAAATAAAAAGTTAGCAAACTCAGCACCAATACTTAATAGCCATAATGCAATTGCAAAATTCAAGAAGTTAAAGAAAGTAACTAAATTGGCAATTACAATAGATGAAACGCTTTTTGAACTTCCTGTATCAAGCGTATTAGATAAGCCAGCCATGATACGTGATTCAACATCTTCATTTGTGAGTCCAATTTCAATATCAGGGTTGTATCTTTCTACAACAAGGTCGTCTTTTGATTTAACGACATTTTGCGCGTTGAAAGTATCTAAATCAGCAGATATGTTAGGATCCAATGTTAAAGGATCTCTATCCATTTGGATGAGATCTTCTTTGATCACGACTTTTGGCCCTTTTTGAATTTCAGGCTTGTCTTTTGGATTTACTTGAGATTTTTTTGTTGCTTCTGCCATCTCATTCCCTCTTTTATTAATTATAGCACAACATATTATAAAATTAAAAGTGAAAATTATTAAATATAGCCTTTTTCCATAAGTTCGTTTCGGTAAATATCTGCTTCACGATACTTTTGTGAATTTCTTGCTTCTTGCCATGATAAATACGTTTTGACATCATCAGAAATATTTAAATCTAAGTTTAGACCAATGATGGGAAGTAGCCACTCAAAGGTGTTTAGTAGGGTTGCTTTTTCTTTTGTATCTTGTGTTTTATTTAATGTTTTTTGCATTTCAAAGATAATGGTAACGACTTGTGCAGTATGGAAGTCTTGTAGTAAAGCATCTATGATACGCTTCTGATAAGAGGCATCTAGTGTTTTGTGCATCTCATTAGAAGCCGTTAATTCTAATTTTGTCATGCGTAATTTCTTTAGCAATGTTTGGTAATTTTTTTCGTATTGTTCTAGTAATTGTGAAGAGTACTGAATGGGTTGTCTGTAATGGTGTGCAAGAATCAATAAACGAAAAGCCTGTTTTTGTAAATCAGACAAATCCTTCACATAAATGATATTACCAAGGGATTTACTCATTTTTTGATTTTCTATATCTAGTCTTGCATTATGCATCCAATAGGTTGCCAAACCATGTTGGTCATGCGCAAGTGCTTGTGCACGCTCATTTTCGTGATGTGGAAACATTAAATCACTTCCACCACCATGAATATCAATCATACCCTCAAATATTTCATGATTCATAACTGCACATTCAGTGTGCCAACCAGGTCTACCTTCTCCCCATGGAGAATGATAATTTAAACCGTCTGTTGTTTTCTTCCAAATTGAAAAATCATTAGGATGTTCTTTCTCTTGATCTAAATCAATTCTCACTGCTTGTTCTAGAGCTTCTCTTTTTTGTTTACTTAGTTCACCATATGCATTGATACGATTGACTCTAAAATAAACACCTTGCTCTGTTTCATACGCATATCCCATATCAATTAAGGTTGTAATGTAGTGAATCATTTGTGAAATGTAATCTGTTGCTTTAGGCATCATATCAGGTAAATCGCTACCTAATGCTTTAACCATTGTTTGAAAAGCCTCTATATATTGTGTTGTTAACTGGGCTTCTGAGATGCCTTCTGATTTTGCTTTTTCTATGATTTTATCATCCACATCCGTAATGTTTGAAACATAATTGACATGATATCCTATCTCTTCTAAAACGCGTTTGACGACATCAAAAAATATGACCGGTCTCGCATTTCCTATGTGGATGTCACCATAGACTGTCGGCCCACATACATACATAGAAACAGAACCTTGATGAATCGGTTCAAATGTTTCTAATGATTTTGTTAATGTATTATAAATTTGTAACGCCTTAATCATTATGCGCCTATTAATTGTTCATTTAAAAACTCTGAATCAAAGAAATCATTGAGTGATGTTAAAGTTGTTAAGTTAAGTGTTGCATTGACTGTTTCATCATTGATTGTTACAGCATTTAATACGTATCCTTCAATAACTACTAATCTTGATAACCCAATGAATGCTGCAACTCTTGCTTGGACTTGATTCGCATCATAATTAAGTGTGATACTTTGACCTTTTAATACAATTTGTGTTGGTTCATTGTAAGTATTCACAAGTCCAGCAAATCCGCCAACGCGTAAGGATTGATTGACGTCGTTTTCTACATCAATTGCATCTACAGTAATTGCAATTGTGGCATCAATATACATCATATCAAAACTACGATTGATGACACCAAATGCGCCACCTACATACAATGAATAATTTGCTTCATCATTTTCATTCGTATTGTAGTCAACATTTGACAATGTAATACTACCTTCATAAATCATTTCTTTCAACATGCCAGAATTTGTGGATTGAGGATCTACATCTCCCATAAGACCACCAACATAAATTGAAAACGTGCGATCAGAACGTGTTGAAATGTCAGCTTCTAATCCATATTCTAAATCGACGTCAATATCTAATTGAGAGGCTTGGGCGGATTCATAACCATATCCGATTGCACCACCTAATCTTACAATTGCATTTGATGTTGTGTGTAATGAAATCGTTGAATTTTCAATGATAACATTTTCAATTCGTCCTCTAGATTCACCTGCTATCCCACCCACATACGCATAGGTTGAAGATGATGTGGTTAAGAACATGGTTGCATTAGAAATCGTGACATTTTCTATGACTGATAAACTACTTGCTTGATATCCTGTTAAAAATCCTGTTTTTGTTGAGGACGATGTTTCGATCGGAACTTCTTCTGTTCCTATTTCTAATTGATTAATATTTACATTTTTTACTGTTCCTGATGAGATGTATCCAAATACGCCATTGTATAGTCTTGATTCAGTAATCTTTATATTTGATAACGTAAATCCATTTCCTTCAAATGAGCCAATAAATGATGAGGTGAATGGAGTGACAAATTCAACACCATTAAAATCAATGTCATTTTTTAAGACATAATTTCCACTACGGTTATTTGACATTGCAAAGAAATCTTCTGGCGTTTCAATATCTAAACTTGCTTGTGCGAGTGTTGTAAATGTTTCTGTAATGACTGTTAAAGAGTCTCTTCCAATAGTCGCTTGAATTTCAATTGTATACTCAGTTTCTGCGCTTAAATTACTAAACGAAACCAAACTAATGCTATCAGCTGAACTATACGTTTTTGTATCCACTGTTGATAAATCATTCGATAAATAAATGAAAATATTTCCTGTGATTTCGAAATCTGGATCTAGCACCGTAATATCAAAAGTTGCATTGTTAATTTGAATACCTTGGTCTTCATTAACAACAATTGTTGCAGTGATATTTGAGTCGTTATTATTGCATGCTTGTAATCCAAACACGAATGCAAATAAAGATACGAGCATAATGATTTTTTTCATAAATTTAACCTCACCATAATTTTAATGTGTCTTCTAATCGTTTTAATACGGTTGTTTTTGGAAGCAGTGCCAACATGTTAGGTAAACTTGGTCCATGAAGCTCAGCTGTTGTCGCAATCCTTAGTCCCATAAAAAGGGGTTTTCCTTTGATTCCTAATGTTTCAGAAATTGTTTTCATTGCTTGTTGGATATATTCTGGTTCCCACTTCATATCTTTGATGAGGTCCTTAAATAATGCAACAAGCGCTTTTGATTCATTAGAAATTAAAAAATTTGTCATTTCTTCGTCTAAATGAAACGGATGATTTAAGAAATTTTGATAAAGTTCAACAATTTCTCCAACATAATGAAGTCGTTCTTGAAAGACAGATGTCAATTGTTGAAGCCATGCATGATTTTCAATATGAATGTCGTTTTTTATTAAGAATGGTTCAATCATTTTTGATACTGATTCAACATCTAGTGCTTTAATATACTTGCTATTAACAAATTTTAATTTTTCACGGTCAAACATTGATGGTGCTTTTACAAATCTTGTTCCATCAAAGTACTCGATAAATGTATCATGATTTAAAATCTCTTGTTCAACAGGTGGTGACCACCCTAACAACGCAATAAAGTTAAACATTGCTTCAGGTAAATATCCCATTTCTTTATATTCAGAAATAAATTGAACGACATCATGATCACGCTTTGAAAGTTTCTTCTTGTTTTCATTGACGATGATTGTCATATGTCCAAACTTTGGTGGTTCAAATCCTAATGCTTCATAAACCATGAGTTGTTTAGGCGTATTTGTGATATGTTCTTCCCCTCTAAATACGTGAGTAATTTCCATAAGATGATCATCAATCACTACCGCAAAGTTATAGGTTGGAATCCCATTTTCTTTAACCATAATCCAATCTTCAACATCTTCACTCTGAAATGAAAGGATTCCTCTCACTAAATCATCAAAAGTATAGGTTTGATGTTTTGGAACTTTAAATCGAATGGCACCATTGTCTTCTTGATAAGCATGTCCATTTTCAAGCAATTGTTTGGCATATTGTTGATAGATATCAAGACGTTCAAGCTGACGATAAGGTCCATAATTGCCGCCATGAATAGGAGATTCATCAATTTTGATACCCAGCCATTCAAGTAAATCTAATTGCGATTTTTCGCCGCCTTCTACATTTCTTTTGATGTCTGTATCTTCAATACGAATAATAAAATCACCGTGATAATGTTTGGCATATAAATAATTAAACAATGCACTTCGTGCATTACCAATATGTAGTAAACCTGTTGGACTTGGTGCATATCTCACTCTTACTTTTTGCATGACTTACCCCATGTAACCAAGTGGACCTTGGAATTTAATTGCTAATAAATACTTTTTAACATCTTTTCTATTTCTAAATACAATGACTTTATCTTTATATGTGTTTTGATAGCTATGAAATAAAACGCGAGTGTCTTTTTTTCTGCCATCCCATAATATCCACTTAATAAATGAGAAATCTAGTTTTTCAGGATTCCCTAATGCCATTGTATCACGTTGTTTCTTACGATATTTAAAATATCGTCTTAATAATCCAAAAAAACATGTCCATCGATTCATATTAAACAAAAATATGTGATCGGCATGTTCTAGACGCTCTTGAGCTAAGTATCGATATGTACCATCTATAATCCAGTTTGGCTTTCTCATCATGTCCATAATGTGTCCTTCCGTTTCGTGACGATCATTAATAGCCATGCTTTTATTAAAATAAATAGTATCAATATGTAATACTGGAATATTATGGTGAACAGAAAGCTTTTTTGAGAATGTTGACTTTCCGCTTGCAGAATAACCAACAACTGCAATTTTCATAGACCCTCTTATGAAAATAAAGAGGACTCTAGGCCCTCTCTATCAATTAACGTTTTGAGAATTGTGGTGCACGACGTGCTTTTTTCAAACCATACTTTTTACGTTCTATCGCACGTGGATCACGTGTGATCAAACCATGTGGTTTTAAAATTGCGCGTAATTCAGGATTGATTTCTAATAGTGCGCGTGTAATTCCTAAACGAATTGCACCTGCTTGACCTGTTAATCCTCCACCAAATACATTGACCGAGATGTCGTATTTGCCTTCTGATTCTGTTAGGACGAGTGGTTGAGTTACGTCTAAACGCGTTGCAGCTGAAGGAATATATTCTTCAAATGTACGTCCGTTAATAACAAATGAACCTTTTCCACTTGTTAGAATCACACGTGCAACACTGCTTTTGCGACGTCCTGTTCCTAAAAATTGATTGTCTGCCATATTATACCTCTAACTCCTTTGGTTGTTGTGCAAAATGTTTGTGTTCGCTACCAGCATATACAAATAATTTTTTCGCTTGAGCGCGACCTAATTTTGTATGTGGTAACATCCCTTGAACTGCTTTTTCAACCATACGTGTTGGGAATTTGTCCATCGTTTCTCTTGCAGTGCGCGATGTAAGTCCTCCATTATAACCACTGTGTTTATAATAAAGTTTTTGATCCCATTTCTTTCCTGTTAATTGAATCTTGTCTGCGTTAATAACAATGACATAATCTCCTGTATCTACGTGGGGAGTGTAGATTGGTTTATGTTTCCCTTTTAAAACGGAAGCAACCACGGTTGCAAGACGTCCTAAGGTCTTATCTGTTGCATCAACGACGAACCATTGGTGTTCAATGGTTTCATTCCTAGCCATATATGTGTTCATATTTCTCTCCTTATATTTTATAAGGGCTATTGTGGATAAAACTTGTACCTTTTAAATCTTACTATATTGCTAATTAAAAGTCAACAAAAAAACCATGTTATGTCATGGTTTTTCTTAAGAAGTTTCCGTAAACAGATCGAACTGGAGTTGTAACGATAAATGCATTAGGATCAATTTTTTGAATGAGCTTGAGTAACGTCTCAAATTCATATCTTGAAATGATCACATAAATCATCATCTTATTTGACTTAGAGTACGCTCCTTGAGCCTCTATGTAGGTGACACCACGTCTAATGACATTGATGATTTGTTCAGCAATGTCTTCATGATGACTACTGATGACTTGAACAGAAATATGTTGATAGGAGGTATGGATAAGATCTAATCCGATTGTAGATGCAATAATTCTAACAAGTGTATACGATACAATCAAACCACCTGCAACACTGACACCACTTGGACCAACTTGACCACCAATAATAAATCCACCTAATATGGCAATAATAACATTGACCATTAATGAAATGAATCCTACTGATTTACCAGATTTAAGAGCGATGTATTGAGCGATAATATCTATACCGCCAGTAGAGGCACCATATCTTAATGCACCACCAGCACCAATACCAATAAGAAGACCGCCTAAAGTAGATGCTGCAAATACATGAACTTGATCACTTAAACCAAAGTCAACACGAGGAATGATTGATAAAAAGATGGTTTGAAACACAATTGAAATTAGTGTATGAATGGTGAAACGATGTGAAACACCTTTCCAGCCTAATATTAAAATAGGGATATTTAAAATTAAGTTCACCGTTGCTAAAAAAGTGATTCCAGTTGTCGTTTCAAAGACCACAAACAATGTGTCTCTAAAAAGTTGTGCGATTCCTAACACGCCACCAGTATACATTGGAACAACTGAAGCTTCAATAAACCATAAGACGCCTATTGCGTATACGAAAGTGAAAAAAACAACTGCAAAAATGCGTTTAAATTCTATGTTCCAAAAAAAGGAATCTTGTTTCATCGATTATCCAATAATCTCCTCTATTTTTTTATCTAAGTCAAATCTTTCAAATAATACGGTTGGTTTTTCTAATTGTGTTGTTTGTAAAAAACCAAATGTTTGAAGCGATTCAAATGTTTGATCACGCACTTGAATTTGTTTTAATATTTCATTGGCTGTATCTGGAATGAATGCTTGCAGTAAGATCCCTATAAAACGAGAAGTTTCTATGAGGTGATATAAAATTTCATCAATGAGTAACGACTCATTATTTTCTTTAAAAATTTTAAATGGCTCCGTTAAATCAATATATTTATTCGCATGCCTTGCAAGATCGACGATCACTTCAAGTGCATCTGCAACTTTTAATGCATTCATATTTTCTTTCATTACAGGTAACGCCTGTAATACTTTATTCCTTAAATCTAAAGAAGCCTCTATCGTTGCATTTTGATACGTAATCTTTCCATCACGATACTTTAATGCCATCCCAATACTTCTATTGACAAGGTTACCAATAGTATTCGCAAGATCTGAATTATTTCTTTCAATGACGAGTTCATACGTCATATTACCGTCTTGAGCAAAAGGGATCTCATGCAACACATAATATCTTAAAACATCTTTTTTAAAATGTGTCAAAAGGTCATCAACATACATGACATTGCCCACTGATTTACTCATTTTTCCTTTATTGACTAAAATCCAGGGATGCCCAAAAACTTGTTTTGGGAGTGGAAGTTCCAAAGCCATCAAAAAGATTGGCCAGTAAATGGTATGAAAACGTAAAATATCTTTTCCTATTAAATGTACATCTGCAGGCCAGAATCGATCCATTTCTTTTGACGATACATGTGGTTCATAATTGAGCCCAGTAATATAATTAGAAAGTGCATCCATCCAAACATAGACAACATGGCTTTCATTGCTTAAAACAGGGATTCCCCATTTAAAAGAGGTTCTTGAAATCGAAAGATCAGGTAATGGCTCAGATAAAAAGTTTTGAAGCATCTCATTTTTTCTTGATTCAGGTGCAATAAAACCTGGGTAATCTTTAATATGTTGAATGAGTCTTTCTTGGTAATTTGACATTTTAAAGAAATAAACTTCTTCTTCCATCCAAACAAGTGTATCTCCTTGAGGCCCTTTACCATCAATTATATCTTTTTCTTGAATATAAGATTCCTCAGATACAGAATACCAACCTTGATAGGTACCTAAGTAGATATCACCTTTTTTTAATAAGGTTTCAAAAATAGATTGTACACTTTTTTTATGGAAATCGTCTGATGTTCTCACAAACTGGTCATACGAAATATCCACTAAATCGTAAATACGTTTGATTTCTTGACTAATTTCATCAACATAGGTTTGAGGTTCAATCTTTTTTTCTTTAGCTTTCGTTTCTATTTTTAAACCGTGTTCATCTGTTCCTGTTTGAAAGTAGACGTCATAGCCTTCTAATCTTTTAAATCTAGCAATCGCATCTGCAAGAATTGCTTCGTATACATTGCCGATATGTGGAATCGCTGATGCATATGCAATGGCTGTAGAAATATAGTATGGTTTTTTAGTTGTCATCAGACGCTCCTTTTGTCTTAATATAAGCGTAAACTGTATTTTTTGATTGATGATATTTCTTTCCAATCATCTTCATGGCTTCATTTTTATGAATCCCTTGTGAGATGAAAGATTCATACATAGAAAATACATCTTGATCTAGTGGTTTTTCTTCATTTTGAAATCCATGAATTAGTATAACATACTCACCTTTTTCTTGTATATCAATAGAATTAAAATTGTTTAAGTTAATATAGTAAAACGTTTCAAATTTCTTTGTAAGTTCTCGAGCGAGTGTGACTTGTCTATCTCCGAGCACTTCAAATAAAACGGATAATGTCTTTTTTACTCTTAGTGGGGCTTCATAAAAGATTAGCGTTGCATCTAACTCAATTAACGATTCTAGTAATGCTTCTTGTTTCGCTTGTTTTCTAGGAAAAAAACCACCAAAATAAAAAGGATAAGGCGGTAATTGACTTGCTACTAATGCATGTAATACTGCACTTGAGCCACCAATAGGAATCAGTCTTATTTGATGCTTAGATGCATGTTTGATAAGTTCATATCCTGGATCTGATATTAGTGGAGTACCTGCATCAGAAATAAGCGCCACGGTTAATCCTTGTTTTATCTTTTCAATAATGAGTGATACGTCTTTATCTTGTGTATGTTCATGATAACTTTGGTATGCTGTTTGTATATCATAATAACGAAAAAGGGTTTTAGAAACCCTTGTGTCTTCACACAAAATTAAATCGACATTTTTAAGTATATATATTGCCCGAAATGTGATATCTTCTAAGTTACCAATTGGTGTTGATACAATATATAAGCTTTGTTTTTCTATTTTTTCCATAAGCCCTTTATGAGTTTTTGTATGTTATCTCTTAAATCTTTTTCTTGATAGACCGCTTGTATGAGTTCATGCTTCATGTCATCTTTAATATGAAAACGCATGCGAATTGTCTCTAAAAATTCATGTTCAGCAGTATTATAAAAATTTTCAAACAAAGAAATACGTATTAAGTTTAAATAAACAATACGTTGTGTTTCCTCGCTTAAAATATCAAAAAACTGAATGGTTTCTTCTAATGTATCACTTAATTGAAAGTGGTATTCTGTGATGATGTTTTCACCGACTTCAGCAAGCATCATATTTAAAAGACGTGTCTCTTGAGTCGATGGTTCACCATCAACTTTAACCATATGTAATGCTAAATCTAGAAATTTTAATTTTTCTTTTCTAGTAAGTGTACTAAGTAACATGTGAAACCCCCTCATATATTTTTTCTAATTGTAATGAAAATTGATGTTTAGCATCATAAAGGATGAGTGGTGGTAAAACCAACAGTTCGTGTTTAGCATCTTTTACAAAATGAAGTAAAACCACCTCAGAAGGTTGATCTATGTAGGGATGAATGCATTGCATTTCTTTAATGGTTAATTGATACTGTTTAGCCAAAGTAATAATTTCATCGATTCTTTCACTTCGATGAATCATGAATAGTGATTGTTTTGTTTTGAGTGCTTTTGAACTTAATCCTAAAACTTGATTAAGTGTAAGTGTGATTTCAAAACGTGCAATCGATCTTGTTGGATGCTTTGAGATGTTTGTATGTTCTTGATATTTAAAATATGGTGGATTTGTAATGATGGTGTCACAATCAAAACCATCCAGTGTAGTAATGTCTTTGTGAACGGCTTTTATTTGGTGTTCAAGCTGATTGATTTGAATATTTTGATTGGCAATCTCTATATGAGAGGCAGTAATATCATACCCAATCAAACTTGCATGTGTGTATAATGACAAATATAGCATTAATATGCCATTCCCCGTGCCTAAATCAACAATTTTTTTTGATTTTTTAATGCGTGAGGATGCAAAATGAGCCAATAAGATTGTATCTAAATTATAAGCATGATGTTTTTGCACAATCACTTGATAGGGTGTGCCGTGTAGTTGTCTTGTTTCTAATGTTTGTTTTTTAGAATCTTCATTGTTCATGGCTGAAAAACCTCTTTAATAAGGTGAAGCACATGTCTTTTTTGAAGATCGGTTTGTACGAAATAACGCATTTGTTTTAAGATTGACTGAATGGACGTTAAAATTTCTTCTAACTGCAACGCATCGATCTGTTCTGATTGAAGCTGAATATTTTCAATAAGTGATTGAAAATGAATATGTGAAGGATCGGTTCTTAAATCAGTAAAGTATCGAATTAAAATTTGTAAAAATGAAATTAATGTTTGTTTTTCATTTAAACATCCACTCATTTCATATAAATCATAGACAAAATTTTTAGTATGCTTCTCAATCACGATATGTTTAAATAATATGATCATCTCTTGAATTAACGGATTCTCAAGAGCCACTAATACATCGTTTTTGTCTTGATAAAGTATTGAAAAAACATCTACTTCCAAAGGAGTTAACTCTAAAGATTGAAATCTCTCTTTTCGTTCTTTAATCGATGGTTCGATGATTTTTAAAATATGACTTCTTGAGACAATCGTATCTAATAAAGATTGTTGATTATTGGTTACTAATATACCAACAGAAGTTTTAGAATCAGGTTCTTCCATAAATTTTAAAAGCGTATTTGCTGAGGATGCATTTAGTTTTTCAGCATCTTCAATCACATAAACTTTTCGTTGATTTTGTAAAGATGTCTTTGTGAATTCATTAAATAGTTGTTG
>JAQCDH010000050.1 GCA_027620815.1 Bacillota bacterium
TTTTTTAATGTGATGTTGATCTGTTTCACTTAAAGAATTTGTACCTGAAGGTATGAAATACCGTTGCATCAGTTATCTTAAGTTATTAGATAATAAGACAGCTACAATGACAATCACAGTTAAAATTACAGTTCCACGTGTTAAAAATAGTTCTAACCCACGTGTTTTTCTTTCTTTAAATAATTCTGATTTTTCACCACTAAATGCACTTGAAATGTCATCTGATGATTGTTGTAACATGACAGCACCGATTAGTAAAATCACTGCAATTAACGCTATAAAATCTACCCAAATCATAATATCCTCCGTAAATCCAATTCATTATAACAAAGTCAACCTTTTTTGTCAACGAGAGAGCCGTTTTCTAAATACAGAACTTTCGGTGCGAGTAAATCAATATCACGTTGATGATGCGTTGCAATAATTACAGTCAGTTGATGTCTTTCAAACAGTGCTTTTAAGTTAGGGATAAAGACATCTTTTAAATCTTCATCTAAATTTGAAAAAGGTTCATCCATCAGTAAAATTTTAGGACGACTTGCAAGTGCTCTTGCAATGGCGACACGCTGCATTTGTCCACCGGATAATGTATGTGGATAACGGTCTTTGTAATCTTCTAGTTCAATGTCTTTTAAGAGTGATAGGACATATGGTTTTTGAAGTGGTTTTGGCATGTGATAACACCCAAATACGATATTTTGATATACAGTCATGTGAGGAAAAAGTGCATAATCTTGAAAAATAAGACCCACGTGCCTTTTTTCAGGAACAAGACATTTCCCGTCAATTGAAACCATACAATTACTATCGATATGAATCTCGCCTTCTTGAGGTGTTTCTAATCCAGCAATGATTTTAAACAATGTCGTTTTTCCTGATCCAGATGGACCTTGAATGGCTAAAATTTCTCCTTTTTTTAAACTTAAAGAGAGGTTATTAATAACTTTGTGTTCACCATATGAAAATGACAATTGCTCTATGTTAAGAAACATCTTTTTTCCTTCCTAAGGACTTAAATACAACAATAAATATGACAGAAATAATAATTAATGTTAAGCTTGCAAACGATGCTTTTGAAATATCTTCATTACTAATATACGTATAAATGAGTGTTGATAATGTTTGAACATTAAACGGTCTTAGTAACAATGTCATCGGTAGCTCTTTAATGATATCAATAAAACTTAATATAAATCCAGCAATTAGACCTTTTTTTATCATTGGAACATCAATTTTAAGTAATGTCATCCATTTTCCTTTTCTTAACGTGTAGGAAGATAGGGTATGATGCATTCCAATGGACTCATAACTATTAGAAATTTGTTTAAATCCAATGGCGAAAAAGCGAAAAACAAGTGCACTAATAAGTACCCAAATACTTAGTGAAAATACAAGTCTTTGGTTATCAAATAGGGCATAAATAGGGTTTAAAAAACGATCGAAATTGATAAAAAACATATAATACATTAGTGCAATCATCACGCCAGGAAAGGCATATCCAAAAATAGGGAGATTGAGTATTTTTTTAATCCATTTTGACGTTGTAAAACGTTTCGTATTTGAAATTAATAGACTCATTACGATAATGATAAAACTTGCTAACAAAGCAACCATTAAAGTAGAGCCTAATGCACGAAGCCAAGGAAGGATACTTTCAATTTGAAAGGACTGTATTGTATTTAGTAATAGCTCTACTAAAGGTAGCCCTAAACTAAACAATACAAGGATCCAAAGTGGCATTGTATTAAGGAGTGTCTGTTTTTTATTTAAAGACGTTAAATGCGGTTTTTCATAGCTTTTAATACTATCTTTTTTTGTATCTTTAACAATTAGTTGATAAACGATATAAAAACTAAGTAAAACAACAATATAACCCATTGCTAAATACAGGGCAGATGTTAAATCATTTAATTGAAACCACGCATCAAACATACCAACACTTAGTGTTTTAATATTTAAATATTTTGTAACACCGTAATCATTAACCGTTTCAAAAATGATAAACATGAGTGATATCATAAGGGTTGGTAATAATAATGGAAGATGCACGGAAAGGATTCTTTTCCAAAGGGGAATTCTTAGCATTCTAGCAACATCTTCATGATGTTGATTACGTTTTATTAAGTATGCTTTTAAAGGAATATAGGCATAAGGAAATAAAGATAATGTTAAAACAAAGATGGCAGTCGTCATTGAAAATAAATTGAATTGAGAAGTGATGCCAAAGATAGATAATAAACGATATATACGTCCACTAAATGAAAATGTATCGACATAAATGTAACTGAGTACATATGCAGGCATCGCAAGTGGTAAATATAGAAGCAGTGATAGTATATTTCTACCTTTAAATGATTTTGTTGCAATCACGTAGGCTGCATAAAAACCAATCAATAAACTAAAAACACCCACCATGAAAACGAGAATGAGTGTATTTGTAAAATATGTTGTTAATACATTAGAAACAATAAACGACCATTTTGGTGCTTCATTAAATAATTGTGTGATAGAAAATAAAACCGGTATCGAAAGTAACACAACTAATAACACACCAATAAAAAGAAATGGGGTCAGTTTCCATCTTATTTTTTTTATTTCCAGCCAGCTCCTACCATAAGTTCAAACGCACGTTCATGAAATTCACCAAGTTGAGATAAGTTTAATGTTTGACGTTTAAATGTTCCCCACTCAACTAATAAAGGATGCCATGTTGTATTTGGATTGACAGGATACTCATAGTTCACATTCGTAAAATGAGATTGAGAAGTATCACTTGTTAAAAATCTTAGAAGTGCTTGTGCACCGTCTAAATTTTTAGCATGGGTTACAATACCTGCAGCACTTAAATTAATATGAGCACCACTTTCATCATCACCTTGATTCGGGAAAAACACACCTAAAGATTGTCCAACTTCTCTTTCATTAGCATCTTCTGAATTTAATAATAATCCCATATAGTATGTATTCATGATGGCAAGATTCGCACCGACATTAGATGCAACAAGTTTTGCTTGATCACGGTCATTACCTGCAGGATCACGATATAAATTGGAAACAAAACCATTTAAAAACGCTTCTGTTTGCATTTCCCCTTCAGCCATGAGTAGTGATGCAATCCAAGATATATTATAGAGATTTGAACTTGTTCTTACCGCAATTTGATCATTCCACTGAGGCATTGATAAAGCGTCATAGGTTGAAAGTGATGTTTCATTAATACGATCTTTTGCATACACAATGACACGTGCACGCATGGTTAAACCATACCAATAAAAATTCGTATCATATAACCCTTCATCCACTTGATTTTTCATGACATCATCTTCAAAAGGTTGAAGTAATGCTAAGTTTTTAGCACGATATAAACGTCCAGCATCTCCAATTTTCAACACATCAGCAGGTGTATCTTCATCTTCATTAACGAGTCTTGAAATGAGCTCATCCGCACTTGCACGAACGACATCTACACGTATGCCTGTTTCTTCAGTAAACGCATCATATAATACTTGATCGGTTTCATAATGACGGTCTGTATAAATCACAACAACTTCTTCTTGAGTTTGACATGATGCAAGCATAAAAGTTGAAAGTAATAATATAAGTAAAACAACTAATTTTTTCAATCGGAACTCCTTTTATTTCATACTTTCATTTTACTTGATAGTGATACGATGTTTCAAATGATATCATAAAAGAAAAAAAGCAAGCCGTGCTTGCTTTTATTCAAAATGGGTCATTCCCATTTCAGAAAACATTGTTACTTTGACTTTGTTATTTTCCATATTATCATTTTTACTAAATTTTTTTGCATCATCTAAAACGATCCAATCTTGTTGATATTCATGTTTTAAATAATGAATGACATCATAAAAACTATATCCATCATTTTGATTCAGATGATACATTCCTGGTAAATAACTTTCGACTAAATCAATTAAGGCATGACATGTATCATCTAAAAACATCAGTGATAAATACAACCCTTTTGATGCTGACATAACACCGCGTTGTTTCATTTGTTCTTGAACAAACGACAACATATTATAACCACCTGGTGCTTTACCAATTTGCCATGCAAGTCTTACGACATAACTATCTGGATAAATTTCAAAGCATAAATCTTCTTGTTTAATTTTGCCTAATGCAAATTCATCGGTGCCATCAGGACGATCATAAACTTGATAAGGTGCTTCTACTGTTTTTCCACTGAATACTTTATAACTTGATGTAAATACAAATTTTTTCTGATGCTTTTTTGACCAAGTCAAAAGATGCGTTGTCATCAATTCATCAGATTTAGCAAGATGCATGATACTATCAGGATTGATTTGATCTAAACATGCATGCATGCTTTTTTCATCTGAAATATCGACATCGCTTCTTAAAAATGCAATTCCATCATGATTGCGTTCTTTAATGATTTCAATTAATCTTTTTCCAATGGTACCTGAAGCACCGGTTACAAGTATTTTCATAATCCCTCTTTTAGACATCACATCTTATTTCTTATATAATGAGTATATCAAATATAAAGACACGGTGTATAGAAAGTGAGTATGAACCCATGAATTCACAAAAACCTACATTTTCATTTAAAAAAGAAGATTTTAAACATCATAGCTATGATAAAGTGCGTTACGGAGACACAGATAGACAAGGTCATATTAATAATGCCATGTTTGTCAGATATTTTGAAACTTCACGAACTGAAATCTTATACGATCCAATTCGTCCCCTTCATGAAGACAATACATCTTTTGTAATTGCAAACATGAATGTAGAATTTTTAAATGAAATACACTGGCCAGGTAACGTTGATTTATATACCAATGTCTTAAGGTTAGGAAATAGTTCGATTACTTTTGAACAAGTCATTTATCAAGGAGAAACCCTTTGCAGTTATTCAACGTGTGTGATTGTTCATGTGTCTAATGAAACAAAAAAATCATTACCACTTCCAAATAAAGCACTTCAATATTTAGAAACAATAAAAAAATAAGTCCAATTAAGGACTTATTTTTTTATTCATCTAATGTATCCAAATCTGGATGTAAGAGTTTTTCCATCTCATAATGCGTTGCATAATAATTACCCATAAGTCTTGTGAGTGGATGATAATTTTCTACATCAATTTGACCATTTTTAACATACTTCTCATCAATAGATAAATGAATCACCTCTAAAATAAACATGTCATTTTCAGGTAACGTGATATGTTGATGAAGTTTACATTCCATTTGAAAAATCGTATGTTTAATACTTGGTGTTGAAATTTTAACAGAATCTGTAAGTTCGATACCAAAGGCGCTTGCTTCACTTTCATTTCTTTTAAGTTTTTTAGCTGATAAATTCACTGATTGAATCAACGCTTGACTTGCCATGTGAATGACACATTCTTTTTCTCTTAAAATGTTAATAGATGTATCTTTTTTTTGACCTTTAATAGACCCAATCGAGACAACCACCATCGGTGGTCTAGTATTGGCACCACTAAAGAAGCTATATGGAGCAACATTGACGCTTAGATCCTCATTTAAAGTAGAGATCCAAGCA
>JAQCDH010000051.1 GCA_027620815.1 Bacillota bacterium
AATTATGATACAATTATTTTAAACGAGGATAATATGAAAAAAAAAATACCAAAATATCTATACATTAAAGAATATATTCAAGAGCAAATCGATCAACAACTATGGAAAGAGGGGGACTTGATTCCAACAGAATTTGAATTAATGAAAATTTTCTCAGTGTCGAGGGTGACAGTAAGAAAAGCAATTGATCTTTTGGTTCAAACTCACTATTTAACTAGGAAAGCTGGTTATGGAACTACTGTAAATCCGGACCGCAGTTTATTATCAAATTTCACATTAGTACAGAGTTTCACAAATGAAATGAAAGAAATTGGTCTTGCAACAAAAACAATGAATGTTGAAGTAGAAATGATTTCAGCAAATGACTTACTAGCAAGTATTTTCAATATACAAAACGGTAAGATGCTCTATCATATTGTAAGAACTAGAGGGACAACAATACCACTAATATATTCAGATACATATCTATATCTTGTGGTTGATCTACCCTTAGATTCAAGTGCATTATATGGGTCGCTATATGAATTTCTTTCTAAACACCAAATATACTTTAGTTATTTCGAAGAGTTTGTCAGTGCTGTACACGCAAAACAAGAGGTGAAAAAACTGCTTCAGGTAGAACCAAGTAACCCACAATTAAAGCGCAAAAGATTTAGTTATGATGTGACTGGAAAATTGATTGAATACACAGAAACATATTATAATGCCCAGCAATACGAATACAGAACGAAAATTTTATATAAAAAATAAATGTATTATAAAGGTATTGTAATAAAATGAAAAATAAGTTATAATAACCATAAAGTAAGCGTTTTCAGGAGAAAACATGCATAAGCTTTATGGTTTTATTTTTATTTTCATTCCACTTTTTATGCTTTCAAGTTGTCAATCCAAACCTTTAGAAGAGGTTGAAAATGTGATTGAAAATTGTGACTATGTATATCAGTTAGTTGAAGGTGGACATATAAAAGTCATTAGTATTGAATCAACATATTCAAATATAAATGGAAACTTGAATTTACTTGTTTCGCCATGTGTGAGTCAAAATCAGAGTGTATCATTTGGAAGTTCACTTTTAAAAACGCACCAAATTTTTATTTCTTTTGATGCTGTTTATCCAATCGATAGTTTAGAAATTGAATTCATTAGTGATCATTCTTTTATATATGACGTATCTACTTCGTTGGATAGTAAAAAATATAAGAAAAAGCTTGATGCATCTTCTCATCAAACAATACATTCTCTTGAAAATATACATGCACGAAATATTAAATTAACCATACCAGCAGAATCATCATTTCAAATCAATAGAATTTCTATATTGATGGGCTCCGGTTTTCGCATTTCATTAGATGAAGAGTTTAATCAATCAATAATTCAGAAAGATGGATGGACGGGTGCAGATGGAATATTTAGCTTTAATCTAAATGGAAACGATCAATTAAGCGCAATAGATCCTAACACACTTTTTATTTTTTCCGATACGTTTATAGGGGATATTAACCCTGCTAATTTTAGAAGAATCTCTCCAAGATTAATAAACAACTCTTTTGCTTATTATAACCAATCAAATGAACAACTCTGGGAATTTGTTGTTTCTGATGAAAAAGCAGTTTTCTTACCAGATGCTTACATCAATCATCATCCATATCAGTTGCTGTCCCCTGAAGGTATGTCGCCTTCATTTCATTACATTGGTGTTGTAGATTCTGAAACGACTGCTACTTGGTTAACAGACGATAAAGATGCAAAAATAATATTAAAATTTGAAAATGAAACTTACGTTGATTCGATTTATTTATGGAATCACATAGTTGAAACCTTTCAGGTGAAAGAAGTATCAATAAGTGCCATGTCAGATGGAGTCGAAACTTTTATGACTCAGATAAACGTAAATCCTTTTACAGAAAATGGAACATATTCTAATAAAATTATGATTGATAGAATGGTTGACGAAATCATCATTGAGTTGCTAGAAACGGATGAAGGAACGTATTATGGTTTATCCAAAATATTCATTCAAGGTTTAGATCAGGGGTTATTTCCGGAGATAGATGCACCATATGTTAATTTGGAATTAAGCGATAAAGATTTATCATCACGTTTATGGTTACAAGACGGTATAGTTTTAAATAATCATTTATACGTTTTTCCAATTTTAGTTAAAGACGAACAAACCATATTCAAAGTTGAGAATGTTGGTCTTATGGAAATTCCTATAAGCCAAGGCCGATTACAATACAAAAAGACTAGATATCTCCATACACCCTTACAAGTCTATACTGAAGATGGTGGAATTATATATTTTGGTGCTGGCGTTATGGATAATCGTGAAATTGATGGATACATATATATTTATGGATATAAAGATTTAAATGGTAGACACCTGGTTGTTGCAAGAACTAATGAATCAAACTTTCTAAATTTTAATGAATGGACGTATTTTGATAGTATTGATTTTGTAAAAGATATTCACAAGTCAAAAGGTCTTATAGATGAAGTTTCTGCTGAATTAAGTATGTCGTTTATGGGAGATATTTTTGAAAAACAGTATGTTTTGGTTTCAATGAAAAATACCACTTCTGGAACGGTGAGCTATGCACTCGCTGATACACCTTATGGTCCTTTTGATGAATGGGTTGATATTTATCAAAGTCTAGAACCACAATTTCTTGATGCATTTACTTATAACGCAAAAATCCATAATCACTTATCATCTGAAGAGACACTTTATATCTCTTATAATGTTAATAGCTTTAGTTTTGCAGCATTTATTGATTCAAGAATATATTATCCAAGGATGTTGCGACTAGATCGTATTACTAAAAAGGATTAATGATAATCATGAAAGAATATATCTATGAAGCATGGCATGATAAAGGTTTTGCAGAAATAAATCTTAATAGTATTTTTCCTGTTCAAGTAATTTCTAAAGATATTTCAGGTATTAAATTTTATATTGATGAAGAAATTTCATCTTCAATTTACACAAACCGTATCTGTTTTAATCTTAGAAGTAAGCAATTTGTTAGAGTAAAATTGCTAAAAGGTTTTTATGCTGTTAAAGATGATGTGATGTCAAAAAAATTTATTCCTGAAAGTCTTTGGTCAGGAGGAGATGGCATTTACTCATTTCCGTTGAGTAATAACGATGATGGATTTCCTGTCAATCAAAATGCTATAAATGAAGATAGTTTATTTGTATTTGGAGATACATTCGTTGGTGAATTTGATCAACAATCGAAACAACGGATTGAACCAACACTTATGACTAATAATAGCTTTGCTTATTTGAAGAATGGTGAAATCTCTTTTCATTTAGAAAAAGATACATTAGGTCAGATTAAGAGTGCGTTTGAGTTAGAACGAGAGCACACCTTAGAAGGGAATCATATTCAAAACCTTCTTATTAATGATTCATCTCTTTATATCAGCGCGTCATCTAAAAAGGATGTTGAGATTCTTTATGATTTTTATGAAATAAAAAGGATTGGTAGTTTAATATATGGGAACTATTATGATGACATCTTTGGAGATAATTTAGATCGTAGTTTTAAAGACGTTCAGGTTTTCGAGAGTGCTGATGGTATAGATTTCAAAAAAATTAAATCCTTTACTATGAAGAAAGCGAAAGATTCAAAAACCATTAACTCCGAAATGTTGAATACAGAAACGCGTTTTGTTAAGATTGTTATTCAAAAACATCGTAAACTTATTGGTTGTAGATATTTAACATTTACATATGAAAGTATTCCGTATATAGATATAAAGATTTGCTCGAATCAACAATTTTATAGCGTACCCAAACACACATGGCTATGGCTTCAAGACGGTATTATTTACAATAATGTGTTTTATTTCTATCCAATGCGAGTGATTTCCGATACAAGTCAACCGGAAGGTTTACAATTTAAAGTACTAGACACAATGATTTTTAAGGTACCTATTGATAAGGGAATATTGAATCTAAAAGATATTCAACAGAAACCTATGAGGAATTATCTAGAAAAAGATGGTATCACGTTCATTTTTGGTTCAGCGGTCATGAATCATTCAAAAGAGGATGGATACATATACATATATGGTTATAAATCCGTATTAGGATTCCGCCAACTCATAGTATCAAGAGTAAAACCAATAGATTTATGGAATGTTGATGCATATGAATATTTTAATGGATCAACGTATGAGCGTGATTTCAAGAATGTTTCACCTATTTTAGATCATGTGTCCTGTGAAATGAGTGTTACATTTATTAATGCCGGTCCTTACAAAGATAAATTTATTGCAATAATGACATATGATACGAATACAAAATATGTGGCATTCAGCTTAGGTGATTCTCCTAGTGGACCCTTTACAGAACCTCAAAAAATATTTGTTACATCAGAACAAGATATTTATAAGTCTACAACATACACTTACAACGCGAAAGCACATCCACATCTTTCACATCCAGAAGATATATTAATATCCTACAATACAAATACATACAACTTTGAACATAACATGAGTCATGCATATATTTACAGACCACGTTTTATTAGGTTAAAAACTATAAGAGGTAGTGAGTGACTTGGAATAGAAAAAAGAAGAAAAAGGTTTATCATACAATCTTACACATCATTTTAATTGCATTAAGTGTTGTATTTACATTCCCTTTTTTCTGGATGCTTTTTACTGCGTTAAAAACACCAACTGAATTACTTCAAGGTACAGCACAATTTTTTCCTAGTCAACCTCAATGGAATAATTTTATTACTGCAATTACCACAATTCCATTTTTACTTTACCTAAGTAATTCATCACTTATTGTATTGAGCGTTATTTTGGGGACTTTATTTTCTTCTACGACTGCAGCATATGCTTTTGCTAAATTAAACTGGAAAGGTCGTGACAAGTGGTTTTTAATCATGCTTGCAACCATGATGATTCCCCTCCAAGTTATTTTAATTCCAATGTACATCATGTATGCACGTATTGGATGGTTGGGAACTAGATTTCCATTAATTGTACCAGCATTTTTTGGTGGTGGAGCAGCATTTTATATTTTCTTATTGAGACAGTTCTTTAAAGGTATTCCAAAAGAATTAAGTGAATCAGCAATTATTGATGGTGCCAACTATATTCAAATCTTTATGAAGATCATGTTGCCGTTATCTAAACCAGCTATTGTAACGGTTGCATTATTCACATTTTTAGCTACATGGAATGATTATTTTGGTCCACTTATTTTTCTAAGTAATCCAGATCAATGGACGTTAGCACTTGGATTACGTGCATTTCAGTTACAGTATGGTGGTAGATACGATCTAATGATGGCTGCATCAGTCATCATTATGTTGCCAACACTCATTACATTTTTCTTAGCACAAAAGCAATTTATAGAAGGTATTACATTTACAGGATTAAAAGGATAAAGGAGAATTTATGAAAAAAATATTTCATTTATTTTTATTAATATTTATTGTTATTGGTTTATATGCATGTG
>JAQCDH010000052.1 GCA_027620815.1 Bacillota bacterium
GAAAAAGCACTTCATGCAAAAATTGCATATGTTTCAGTCGGACCCAAGCGTGAACAAACCATTCAATTAGAAAATATATGGGAGGCATCACGTGATTGAACGTTACCAAAGTCAACCAATGAAAACGATTTTTTCATTAGAAAATCGCTATGAAAAGATGTTAAAAGTTGAAGTCGCTTCTGTTGAAGCACTTTATAAGCGTGGGAAAATCAACGTAGCTGTTAAACAAGAATTATTAAGTGGACACATTAAGCTGAGCGATATTTTAGAACGTGAACACATACTGAAACATGATGTATTAGCTTTTGTTGAAAGCATGATGGCGCAGTTTAGTGATGCAAAACGCTACTTTCATTACGGATTAACATCAACAGATGTTGTTGATAGTGCGCAATCACTAATTTTAAAAGATGCATCACACCTTATTGATACGCACATGAAAGAATTATTAAAGTCGATATTAGAACATGCTAAAAAATACCAAAAGACTCCAATGATGGCAAGAACGCATGGCATGTATGCGGAAATGTCAACTTTAGGATTACGATACTTACGATTTTACGAAGATTTAAACCGATCTTATGAACGTTTTAATCAATCACTAAAAGATGTTTTACAAGTCAAATTAAGTGGCGCGGTTGGCCATTATTCCATTTTACCAATCGAACATGAACGACTGGTTGCAGACATTTTAGAATTAGACGTTCAAAAACTATCGACACAAGTGCTTGCTCGAGATAAACATGCTTCTATGATCAGTCACATGTCTATTTTAGGATCTGTGATTGAAGATTTTGTGTTAGATATTCGCTTGTTATCAAGATCAGATGTCAAAGAAGTATCTGAAGGTTTTTCAGCAAAACAAAAAGGTTCTTCAGCAATGCCCCACAAAAAAAATCCTATCACAAGTGAAAACTTAACAGGATTATCAAGAATGCTACGTGGGTATGTCACAATGGCCATGGAAAATATAGCGTTGTGGCATGAGAGAGACATTTCACATTCCTCTGTTGAACGTGTGATGTTAGAAGATAGCTTTAGTGTATTAGAGACAATGATCTTAAAAACGAATGGGTTGATTCAAGATTTAGTCGTTTTTGATGATCATATGCAGCTTCATATTGATCAAACTTATCAAACGACATTTTCCCAAAGACTCTTACATCAATGTATTGATGCACACCTAGATCGTATAGAAAGTTATGAACATATTCAAAAAGCTTCTTTTGAAGCGATTCAAAATAAAACACCATTACGTGAAATAATTACTAACAATGATTTTTTTAAGCCACTTCACAATCATTTGAATGACATTTTTAGTCAAGAGACGTATCTCATCCATTTAGTTCAAGTTTTTAATGATTTATATCCTAAAAAATAAGGCTTCATGCTATAATATAGAAGAATATATTGGAGGTTATTTATGGCAAAACATTACAATACAGTCACACCTAAAGTTCCAAAGGAAATACTCATTGGTTTTGGTGTTGTTCTTGCAGTTGTCTTAAGTTTATTTTTACTGACTTTACGCTCAAATGAGCAACGCATTTATGACATTTACGAAGAAGTTGGTGGAGAATTAAGTTCAGACCATCCTTTTTATGAAGTATCTTTTAATGGTTCACTTTTTAATGAAAGTTTAGAATCAAGAATTAATTCTGGTGAGCTTGTTATCTTATATATTGGTAGCCCACAATGTCCTGCATGTGTTCAAACCATTGGTACCGTTTCTGATTACTTTTTCTCAGAGGGACTAGATGCATTTACACCTAATATTTATTACTATGAAGATTTTGCAGGAGTTGCAGCTTCCAGAGACCGTAATGCATTTTTAGAAGCATATCCAGATATTGTTAGATCAACACCTCAAGTAATCGCATTTTTAAATGGTGAAATCATCGCAAGATATCAAGCACCAACAGAAGGTGTCACGATTGAAAGACAAGTTAAAAACTTCTTTACAATTGTTTTAGATCAAGTCGAATAATGATTTTACAAACGATAAAAAAGCATGTCGAAAATGTGATTTTCGATGTGTTTTCCTATTCTATTACGATTGAATATGCAAAAAAAGGGGATGCACAACTTGCATGTCCTCTTTTTCAATTATCAAAAGAAAAGCGACTATCACCAGTTGTTGTTTTTAATCAGTTAGAAACGCCTTTAAAAAATATTGACGGTGTTTCAGATGTAACATTCGAACATGGGTTTTTAAATATTTACTTAAATCAGCAACATTTAATTTATCACACGATTGATGCGATAAAAAACAACCGTTATTTAAGTGAAAACAAAGAAAAAGAAGTGATTGTCATTGATTATTCATCACCGAATATCGCAAAACGGTTTTCAGTCGGTCATATTCGCTCTACTGTTATCGGCGCATCCTTAAGACGTTTATTTCGTTTTTTAGGTGATGAGGTTGAAGGCATTAATCATCTAGGAGATTGGGGAACCCAATTTGGAAAAATGATTTACGCGTATTTGCATTATGGTGATGAAGGCATGTTAGATGAGGAACCGATTGCGAAACTTCAAGAACTGTACGTAAGATTTCATGATGAAGAAAAACTAAATCCCTCATTATCTGATGAAGCAAGAGAAATCTTTTTAGAACTTGAAAAAGGAAATCCAACCTATCTTGCTTTATGGGAACAATTTAAAGTGTTAAGTTTAAAAGAGTTTGATTATTATTATGAACTATTAAATGTTGATTTTGATCATGTTATTGGTGAATCTTTTTATGAGTCTTACATGAATGACGCTGTCAAAGAAATGGAAGATAAACACTTACTTGTCTTAGATGATGAAGCGATGATTATTCCTTTAGGGGATGATATGCCACCTGCGCTTATTAAGAAAAAAGATGGCTCTACACTCTATATGACAAGAGATGTTGCTGCAGCAATTTATCGTCACAAACATTTTAAAGCTTCCACAATCTTATACGTTGTTGGTAATGAACAAGCCCTACACTTTAGACAACTTCAACGTGTTTTAGATAAAATGGGTTATGAGATTCATATCGAACATGTCAACTTTGGATTGGTCTTGCAAGATGGTAAGAAGATGTCAACACGTAAAGGCGGCGTTCATACGCTTCAAGCAGTATTTGATGAGGCGATCCTCTTATCAAAACAAGCGATTGAAGAAAAAAACCCGAACTTAGAACATAAAGATCAGGTTGCGAAATCTGTTGCTGTTGGTGCAATCATCTTTAATGACTTAAAAAATGAAAAACATTTAAATATTGAATTTAACTTATCAAATATGTTAAAATTTGAAGGTCAAACAGGTCCATACATTCAATATACGAGTGTACGAATGGCAGCTTTACTCAGACAATTAGACCCAGTCGTTCATGAAGATGTTGATATTAGTAGTGAACATGCGATGGCATTATCGATGGTCTTAAATCAGTTTGAAGATACGTTAATTCGAGCAAGATCATCATTTCAACCAAGTATGATCGCAAGATATGCATTAAACTTAAGTCAAACCTTTAATTCTTTGTATGGTCAACAAAAATTGATCACTGAAGATATTAGAAAGTCACAGATGATGTTAAGTTTAGTCTATGCTTCAAGAGAAATTCTAAATCAAAGTATGAGACTTTTAGGCATTGATGTGTTAGATTATATGTGATTTATCCCCGCGTGATGAAATTGGTAGACGTGCCAGACTCAAAATCTGGTGGAGCAATCCGTGCTGGTTCGAGTCCGGCCGCGGGGACCACCTTTAAAGGTGAATAGGAGAAAACATGAAAAAAATACAAGCTTTTGCAATGAAAACAATGAATGGTATGACTTATGGGTTATTTTCAACTTTAATTGTTGGTGTCATTATCGATCAAATTGGAAAATTATTAGGTATTCCCTTTTTAACAAGTCCAATTTACATTACACTAGGCTCTCTCATGGGTGCTGGTATTGGATTAGGCATTGGGTTATCACTTAAATTAGATGGATTAAAACTTGTAACTGCTGGTATCATTGGTGGTATTGCAACGTCATTTAGAGTGAGTTTTACTGATGGGATACAAGTTGCAACCGATGCATTTAAAAATGGTGCCGTGTTTCCTGTCTTTAATGAACCATTAACTGTATACGCAGTTGTTGTGTCTTCATTAATTGCGATGCGTTATGTCTTAAAAAAGAAGACACCCATTGATATTTTACTTATTCCTTTAACCTCAGTCTTTTTAGCAATCATCTTTACACTTATCTATTCAGCACCAATCGGATTTTTAATCAATGGTATCGCTGGATTTATTGAAGGTGCGACAAGTATTGCACCACTTCCGATGACTATTATTATTTCAATGGTGATGGGAATCTTATTGACCTCGCCTTTATCATCTGCAGCAATCGCAATTACCATTCGTTTAGGGTTAAATCCAGCATCTTTAGATCCAACATCATCCCTTGGCATTGCAGGCGGTGCAGCAGTTGTTGGTACATCGATTCAAATGTTAGGATTTGCCTTACAATCTAGAAAAGATAATTCTTTCGGTATGGTATTATCCATTGCCTTTGGAACATCAATGCTACAATTTAAAAACATCTTGAGAAAACCAGTGATTTGGTTACCTACGATCTTAGCTTCAGGCATTGCAGCACCTATCATTGTCTTACTCCTCCAAACCAAAACAACCTTCACAGGAGCAGGGATGGGAACATCTGGTTTAGTGGGACCACTTCAAACGTTGTTTGCAATGAATTATAGTTTAAATGCTTTCATCTCTATTGGTCTTATTTTTGTATTAGGACTAAGTTTAGTGTATGTCTTTGACTTATTTTTAAGAAAAAAAGGATCAATTGTTGATGGCGATTTTAACGTATTAAATGACATTGTGTAAAAGTCTCGTAATGAGACTTTTTTTTCGTTTGAATATGATAAAATAATGAATAGGAAAAGGTGAATTTATGAAAAAACAACAAGTCGTTCAAGTTCAACAAGTAATTGTCAACAAAGACCAAACAACAGCGCTAACAAAATTACTTAGAACACTAAGTTTTGTTTTACTTGCAGCAGTATTTTCATTATTCATCTTTCATTTGATATTTGAAACACAAGTCGAATTTATTTTAATGGATCAACTTCGTCCACTCTTAAAACCCATTCAAGATACGATTGCATCAATTGATTTCTTAAGTGATACCTTTTATATTCTCACAACACTTATATTAGGACTCTTATTATTTACATGGACCGTTTCTAAATCTGTCTTAATCAAAGTATTGTTAACGGTATCGATTTTCTTAAGTTATTTAGTGATGTTATCAGAAGAAACGTTATTTATCGGTTATTTGGACCTTGTTAGACCAGATTTCTTAAATCCTGTCGTTGACATCATTAACCCTCTTCTTGAGCAATTATTAACGTTACATGAATTTGTTGGATTGTTAACCGTATTTATTACATTTGTATTGCTAACACTATTACTAGTTTTTAG
>JAQCDH010000053.1 GCA_027620815.1 Bacillota bacterium
AAAACAATTTATTGATCAGACACCAAATGAACTCATTGAATCTGCAAAAATTGATGGTGCCTCTGAAATGGAAATTTTCTTTAAAATAATTTTTCCAATTATTTTACCAGCAATTGCAACCGTTGGTATTTTGTCATTTCAAGTGTTATGGAATGATACGTCGACTTCGATTTTATATATTGATGATGAATCAAAACGAACCCTTGCCTTTTTCATGATGAGTTTAACATCCGCTCAAGGTAATACAGTTGCAGGTCAAGGGATGGCAGCAGCAGCTTCTTTAATTATGTTTATACCGAATTTAGTACTCTTTATATTCTTACAAAGTCGTGTGATGAATACCATGGCGCATTCGGGGATTAAATAATGAAAAAGTTTATCGTTATATTACTTATTTTATTAACATTACCTTTATTTGTTGTTGAAGCAAATGGAGTACCTTATTTAACATTTACCTATTCATCAACGAATGGGCGTTTTGTTTACACGCAAGATGCATACGTGCCTTTATCAAGAAAACAAACGTTTGGAGATGTCACACTTGACAATCCTCAAGACATCACCTTTGATGATCAAGATGTGATGTATATTGCAGACAGAGATTTAGGAATCATTCTCGTTTACGATGAAGTCAATCAAGTTACAAAAACAATCGGTGAAGGTATACTAGAGGGACCAACTGGTGTTCATATCGGTTCTGATGGACACGTTTATGTTGCAGATTTTATTACTAAGAAAGCATATCAATTTGCACCGAATAATGATGACACCTATGAACTGATACAAATATATGAAAAACCTCTTAACTCACCGTTTTTTAGTGAGGAAGACCCGTTTGACCCAACAAAAATTACAACTGATAACGCCAATAACGTTTATGTGTTACTGGCTGGTAACATTAATGGTTTAGCACAATATAAAAATGATGGCACTTTTTTTGGTTATTTTGGTGGGAATAGTATTCCAGCATCATGGCAAAATACAGTTACATTCTTATTTTTTGATGAAGAGACGCGACGTAACTTATTTCAGATCATCCCTGATCCAGTGTATAATATTGCAACCGATCAGGACGGATTGATTCTTACTACAACAAAAGGATTAGATGGGTATTTAAAATTAAATATTGCCAACTTTGTTTTAAATCGATCTGTTTGGGGATTTGATAATAACGAAGATCTTTATGTAGGTCCTTATGAAACCATTTTTGCAGTGACAAGTGAAGGATATATTGTTGAATATGGTCCTGATGGAAGTGTTTTATTTATTTTTAGTGGGACGGATACTTCTAATATTCAAGGTCTTTTTCAAGGACCTACAAGTATTGCAGTCAATTCAAAAAGCCAAATTTATGTCTTAGATAATCAAACAGCATCACTTCAAGTGTTTGTACCAACTTCATTTGCGAATTTAGTTCACTTAGCGATTGAATTGTATCAAGATGGTCGTTATGTAGAAGCACTTGAGCCATGGCAACAAGTCCTTGAACAAAATGCGCTTTTTGATCTTGCAAATCAAGGGTTAGGTGATGCTTATTTTGCTGAAATGAATTACGAAGAAGCATTATACTTTTATGAGATTGCACGTAATCAACAAGGTTATAGCGATGCATTTTGGGAAGTAAGAAATGATGTCTTGCTCAATTCAGGTGCGTTTATTATTGTCTTTTTGTTTGGTGTACTCGCATTATCGATTGGTGGTAAATACTTAAAACTTAATGATGTATTGTTAAAACCAGTCCATTTAGTCAATAATAAGATTAAAGATTATAAGCTTGTAAAAGAATTAAAATTTGGTTTTTATTTAATGACCCATCCTGTGGATGGTTATTATGGAATCAAGCGAGAAAATAAAGCGAGTTACTTGTCAGCAAGCATTTATTTCTTACTGTTTTTTATTGTGTATTTAATCTTTATTTTTGAAACGAATTTCTTATTTAATCCACTCATAAGATCACAAATAGATATTTTTGAACAAATCATTTCTGTTTTCTTACCGTACCTTTTATTTGTTTTAGCAAACTATCTTGTATGTTCCATTCGTGATGGTGAAGGTTCTTTTAAAGATGTTTATGTTGCAACATCATATAGTTTATTACCAGCAATCATCGGACTACCTTTAATGACATTAGTTTCCCAAGGTTTAACCCTTAATGAAGCATTTCTATTTGATTTTGGTATGCTTGTCATTTATATCCTAACAGGATTTTATTTAGTGATGATGGTGAAAGAAATTCATTACTATGAAATGAAAGCGACAGTTGGAAACATACTCATTACTCTTTTTACAGCAATTATGATTTTAGTCGTAGTATTTATTGTGTACTTATTATTGGGCGAAGTGGTTCAACTATTTTTAGATATTATTAGGGAGGTGACGGTTCGTGGTTAATCTCATTAAACTATTCACAATCATGACACTTGCATCGATGATGACCATCATAAGACCTCAAGTTGAAGATCAAGTTGAGCCTTTTAACAATAATCAAATGATCATGGATAATAATATGTTATCAAGTAATCGTTTCACTCAAGAAGATGATTATGATCAAGATCAAATTGATGCCTTCAATGACTTATATCAAGTGAATTACAATGAAGAAGAACGCGCCTTACTTGGATATCTTTATTCAATTGAAAATGCGAGATATATTTTATATTTTGAACCGATGAGTTTTTCAGTATTACTTTACGATAAAGTCAATGACTATATGATGAGCTCTCGCGCTGAATTTCAAGGAATATCAGGAGAAAGAGAAAATAATACTGCAACTAGAAATCGATTAAACAGTGGGTTGTGGTTATCATATGTGAGAAAAGCAAACGTATCACAAGCAACTGAAACAACCGTTTCTTTATATGATTTAGCAGATGTGGACTATGTCAATAATGGATCAGTGACTGAAACGCAATCACAACTTTCAACCTTTGAAATTGTTGATGGTAGTTATGATGAACGTGATATTGAGGTTTCAGTATTAGAAGTCAATCAAGTGTTGATTGCAACGGTCGATGCAAAAGCAATTGATTCGTCACTTGAAGTCCATTTATCATTGAATGAACGCGGTCTAGAAGTTTATATTCCAGCAGATAAATTAATTGAGTCTGGGGATATATATGGTCTTACATCGATTTCTGTCTTTCCTTATTTTGGTTCGGTGAGAGAGAATCTTGCTCCAGGTTATATGTTAATACCAGATCAAGTTGGTGGTCTCATTCGTTTTGAAAAACCGATTGAAGCGACCATTCGCGCTTTATTTTATGGTGGGGATCAAGGTTTAAATGATAATACACGTGCATATTTATCTTTACCAGTCGTTGGAATGATTCATGATGTGAATCAACAAGGGTTTTATGTCAGTATCGATGAAGGTGCAGAGTTATCAGAATTAGAAGCTGTTTTTTGGTCTTCTCGAACGCGTTATTATAGAACGCAACTTAATTTTCAATTAAGACCAATTTATAAAGCAATTATTAATGCCGCTGGAGATGGTAGAGATCAAATCCCAGACGCACTCACAAATAAAGATTACCGAGCAACGTACACATTATTAGGTGATGATGCAAACTATGTAGGTATTGCAAATCATTACCAAACCTATTTATTAAATGAAGGTGAACTTGTTAAACAAGAAGTGTCACAAATACCGTATTTATTACAATTTTTAATGGGAGATCAAACACCTTCATTTTTAGGAACAACGTACTTAGAAATGACCTCAGCTCAAGATGCAGAAGACATTTTAAATGTTTTATTAAGTCGTGGCGTGACACCTAGTGTCATCGGTTTACTAGGATGGTCTAGAGATGGTGCGATTGATCAAGCACCATACCGATTACGTGACATTCATCAGTTAGAGGATTTAGAAGCTTTTATAAAGTCTCAAAATATGGATATTTTGCGTCATCAAGAATATGTCATGAGTAGTGAGTTATCTGAACGTATTGGCTTTAATCGTGATGTTGCATTAAATTATTCAAGATTAAAAATGACAACGATGCAACAATCACTTAATGCACAATCAATTGATCAATACTTTGTCTATCCTGATAGAAGTTTAGCGTTATCAAATCAAGATGATTTAAAATCCGCATATTTAACAAGTATAGGACGCATGTTAAATTCATATTATGATCAAGGGTTTTATGATCGCATCGATACAAGAGTTATTTATGATGAATTATTGTCTTCATACGACATGCTTATGTTGAGTCAACCGAGTTTGTATGCATTAAAATATGCAAATTATTACACCCATATGCCAATCATTCACTCACAATATTACTTTTATACAGATACAGTTCCATTTGTACCTATTGTGTTAAGTGGGATTTTACCAATATTTAGTAGTGAACTTAATTTCAATGCAATTGGTGATGTATTAAAACTTCAAATGTTAGATTACGGCATGTATCCGAATTTTATTGTGACAGAACAACCAACGCAAACGATGCGTTTTACGCGTTCAAATATCTTTTTTACAACACATATTGATGTCTTTGAAGATGAAATCGTTTCAACTTATAATCAATTTAAACGTATTTATGATGAGATAGGATTTCAAAAAGTGATTCAACGTGACGTGCTAGATTTAGGAATTGTACTTGTTACTTATGAAGATCAAACTCAAGTTTTAATTAACTATACAAATGACACTTATATGATGGGTAGCTATATGATTGATGCCTTGTCTGCAGAGGTGATCGCATGAAACAAATATTAAAAAAAGTCGGTGTTTGGTTTCAAACACTTGGTGCAAAAATAAAAGCATTTTATGATGCTAAAATTGATCCAATTTTATCTAAAATTGGGTATGCTTTAACGCATAATCCAATGATTAGAGTAAACGATTTAACAGTTAAAATCATCGGTCTCAATATTAAGATCACAAGAAAAAGAAGAGATGCTTTTTACGGGTACACGTTTATTTCATTGTGGCTTGTTGGATTACTGATTTTTACGTTATATCCAATGTTATATGCCTTATATTTAAGTTTCTTTGAGGCTTATTATAATTTACAAACAGGAATTACGACTTCTTTTGTAGGATTTGAAAACTATTTTAATATTTTTAGAAGTCAAACGCTTGTGCCTCTGTTTGCAAACTACGTGATTCGTATGCTTGTCTCTGTACCACTGATTATTGTGTTTTCAATTATTATTGCTGTTTTAATTAATGTTCCAATGAAGGGGAAAAGTATTTTTAGAACGATCTTTTTCTTACCTGTCATTATTGCAACGGGACCAGTGATAGGAGAATTAACAGCTCAAAATGCTACGACACTTCCTGCACTTGAAAATAGTAATGTATTAAATTTTATTTCTGATAACTTAGGAAGCTGGCTTGCAGACCCAATGGTATT
>JAQCDH010000054.1 GCA_027620815.1 Bacillota bacterium
CATTCAATTACTTAAAACATTAGATGTGTTTTTAGACATTCAGCCTCAATTCTTAACAACAGATCTTCCTCAAACATTAGATTTATTTGAAACCCCTCCGAAAATGGTTTTTCCATTTAAAACCTATCATGATGAAAACATTTTATATGGGTATTCATCAGATGCTCCAGTTGAAGACCCCAATCCATTACTCGGTATGTATGCGGCGATTACTAGAAATATTGGCTATACGTATCAAGAAAGTCAAAAAATGACACGATATCAAGCGATTAAAGCATACACTACCCATGCTTGGATACTTTCAAAACATCATGGCGGTTACTTAAAAAAAGAGTATCCTGCGCATTTCGTGGTTTTTAAAAAAGATTTATTTAACATAGAAGAAACTGAATTTAAAACGTTAAAAGTTTCACAAACTTGGATGTTAGGAAAAAACATTTATCAAGGACCTTAAGGTGCTTTTTTAATTGAAGAAGATTATGTAAAACATAGTCTTATAACAACCTTACCTTGCTTTGATTGATACAATGTATATATAGAGAGGTTATGATGTTACAACTCCAACATATTAGAAAAATTTATCCATTAAAATCAAATGATGTCGTTGCATTGAAAGATGTCACTCTTTCTTTTAGAAAAAAAGAATTTGTGTCGATACTTGGACCTTCAGGTTGTGGTAAAACAACGATGCTAAACCTCATTGGAGGATTAGATCGATACACATCTGGAGATTTAAAAATTGATGGCATTTCAACAAAGGATTTTAAAGATTCAGATTGGGACCAATATCGTAATCATCGCATTGGATTTGTATTTCAAAACTATCATCTCATTCCACATTTAAGTGTTATTGAAAACGTTGCACTTGCATTAACATTATCAGGAGAAAGTAAAGCAAGTCGTTTAGAACGTGCAAAAGAAGTTTTAATCTCTGTTGGATTAAATGATCAACTTGTAAAAAAACCAAACCAATTATCTGGTGGACAGCAGCAACGTGTTGCCATCGCCAGAGCACTTGTTAACGATCCAGATATTATTTTGGCGGATGAACCAACAGGTGCGATTGATTCAAAAACCTCTAGGATGATCATGGATTTACTTAAAGAGATTTCAAAAACGAGACTTGTCATTATGGTGACCCATAATCCAGATCTTGCAAAGACGTATAGCGACCGTATTATTGAATTTTTAGATGGTGAAGTCATTGCTGATTCCAATCCTTTGGAATTAATCGCGAGTGAAACGCAAACGCACATTAAAAAGAAAACAGCGATGTCTTATCTCACCGCACTTAGTCTATCTTTTAAAAACTTACTTACTAAAAAAATTCGAACAGTGATTACTGCCTTTGCAGGGTCAATCGGAATTATTGGAATTGCACTTATTTTATCAATTTCAAATGGGTTTCAAATATATATTACCAATGTTCAACAAGAATTACTTTCAGCAGTTCCTATTACCATTGAAGAACAAACATTAATACTACCAGATTCACTACCAACAGGTCCCCCTATTTTTCAAGAAACGAATCCATTACCTTTATTTCCAAATGGGTTATTTGTGACACCGTATACACCGGTTCAACAAATATC
Source organism: Bacillota bacterium (assembly GCA_027620815.1). Taxonomy (GTDB): domain Bacteria; phylum Bacillota_I; class Bacilli_A; order Acholeplasmatales; family Acholeplasmataceae; genus UBA8290. The sequence goes on from JAQCDH010000054.1 coordinate 1,593, forward strand.
AAACTATAGTCATTTCAATGTTTTAACAGATGATTATATGACGTACTTAGATGGGTTAGATTCCTCTTTATATCAAGATATCACGTATCGTTATGATGCAGAACCACTTGTATTAAGAGCATCAGAAGAAGGCGATATTAGACGTATTTCATCAGGTAGTATTCGTATGCGTCAACTCAATACCGATAATCCTGATTTAATTGATAGTCAATATGATGTTTTATACGGCCGATTGCCAGAAGATGATGCACTTGAAATGGTGATTATTATTTCAAATCGTAATCAATTAAGAGACTTTATCTTAGATAATTTAGGGTTTGATGGAGAAGATGAAATTTCTTTTGATGCCTTAATCAATATGAATTTTAAACTCGTGCATAGTGGCATTTTTTACCAACAAAATGAAAACGGTAAATTTTATTCAGATGCAAATATTGCTTACAATTCAGAAGAAGCTGTTGACTTAAAAATAGTTGGGATCATTCGTATTCAAGAAGGTGTCGATTCAGAATTATTAAGTGAAGGTTTTGGATATACTCAAGCAGTGATGGACCATATCTTAGAAGCCTCAAAAGATGCACCGATCATAGAAGCTCTAACTGCAAATTTAGAAGCTGGTGGGTTTGAAGGTCCTTACCCTTCTGTCTTTGATGATGCAGTTTATGAAAGAAGAAGCGATGTCATTAATTTACTGCAGTTTTTAGGTGCTGAGCAATTTCCAAGTCGAATTACGATTTATGCCAATGATTTTTCAGCGAAAGAATCAGTTTCTAGTTATTTATCAGCATACAATGATGATATTCCTGATAGTGAAGTGTACCGAAAAATTATTCATACGGATTTCACGCAAACTCTCTCGTCTTACTTATCTCAAATTGTCACAAATATCACGTATTTACTCGTTGCATTATCAGGTATCTCTTTACTTGTATCTTCTGTTCTCATTGGGATTATCACTTATGTTTCTGTCATTGAACGAACGAAAGAAATAGGTGTACTTCGTGCCATTGGTGCACGTAAAAAAGATATTTCAAGAGTGTTTAATGCAGAAACAATTATCATTGGATTTTTATCTGGATCATTAGGAATTTTAGTGACAGTTTTACTTAATCCAATCATCAACAGTTTAATAGAACGATTTGCTGATATTAAAAATATTGCTGTCTTAAATCCGCTAACAGCATTAACCTTAATCATATTAAGTATTGCATTAACCTTGATTGCCGGCTTTATTCCTGCTAAAATAGCATCGAGAAAAGATCCAGTGGTTGCACTGCGTACGGAGTAATATGACAATAGAAATTTGGTTTGATTTTATGTGTCCTGAAAGCTATTTACTACAAATGTCTTTTTTAGAAGCTTTGAAACAATATCCAGATAAAAACATTGATGTTTTATATCGCAGTTATGAAATGATTCCGAAAATGGAAGAAGACACAGAAATCTCACTTTATGATGTGATTGCAAAACATTTACTCACAGAACGAGATGAAGTGGAAGCTTTCTTTAAAGACTTTCCTATCATACAAGATCAAAAACCATATCCGGTCTCTCATATTCATAGGCTTTCACATTTAGCAAAAATCAACCATCAACAACATTCATTTATAACAACAGTGTTAAAAGATTATTATGAAAATCATGTCAATGTTAGCGACCATCAGTATTTATTAAACACGTGTCTGAATCTCGGTATCCCGCAAGATAAAATACTTGAAGTTTTACAGTCTAATAAATTTCAAATGCAAGTGGACTCAAACCGTGAAAATGCCATATTAAAAGGCATTCATCGTATCCCACACATGAGAATTAATGGGATTCAACCGATGTATGGATTTCAAAAAGTAAATCAACTCATTCAAGCATTTGATTACGCGAAGCAACTAGAAAAAAGAAAAGATGTGTGTGATGATGACACATGTGCGATTACCAAATAAGCCGGGACGTGGCGTAGCTTGGTAGCGCGCTTGGATGGGGTCCAAGAGGTCGCAAGTTCAAATCTTGTCGTCCCGACCATAAAAAAAAGGAGAAAACATGTCTGTTTTCAATTACGAAGTAGAAACGTACAAGCATGAACAAGTATCACTTAAGACCTATCAAGGAAACGTTTTATTGATTGTTAATACTGCACCAAAATGCGGTCTTGTTGGTCAATATGAAGGCCTTCAAAAATTATATGAGACTTACAAAGATCAAGGATTTGAACTACTCGATTTTCCTTGTAACCAATTTATGAATCAAGCTTCTCAAAGTAACGAAGAAATTCAATCTTTTTGTGAATTATCTTATCATACGACATTTACAACATTTGCTAAAATTGATGTCAATGGTAAAAACGCACATCCTTTATATCAATACATCAGAAAACAAGCACCGCTTGATCGTGATGGACAAGGGAAGTTAAAAAGAGTATTACTTACAAAATTAATGGGTTCTAAAATTAAATGGAACTTTACTAAATTTTTAGTCAATCAACAAGGTGAAGTCATCTATAGATTTAGTCCAACGGTTCAACCTGAAAAAATCGCACCATTTATTGAAACGTTATTAAAACAAAAGGTCTAACAGTGTTAGACCTTTTTTATTATAGTTTTTCTTCAATGGATAAGTGATAATCTTCATATAAGGTAACATCTAAGTTACCATTGATGTCACGAATCGCATCAATTAATATTTTTGGATCATCATCTTTTTTAATGATGATTTTATAGCTGAGTTTAAAAAGTGTTCCAAACTCAGTGGATTTGACTTTATCAAGTTTAAATGATTTTGTATGTTTTTTTAAGACATCATCCACAACACCTTTTAAATTCATTTGTTCTGGAATATAAAATACAAGTTTTGCAAATGAACGTGTTTGTTGAAGTAAAATTTGTGATAATAATGCAAGTATAACTGATAAAAAAGTGGTAATAATGATACCCATTAAAACATACCCCAATGCAATGGATAAACCGATACCAACAGATGCAAGAATAAAGCCTAAATCAGAAGAATCATTCATCGCAAGTCTAAAACGTACAAGTGTAAAGACGCCTGCTAAACTAAATGCACGTGCTAAATTATTAGAAACAAGTAAGACAATAATACTCACAACAAGTGGCATAATAAGTAACGTAAATAAGAAACTTTTATCATAACCATCTTTACGATGAGATATATGATAACTAAAAGCTAGCATAGATCCTAGTAAGGTTGCCATAAATAATACGATGAGTAGTGTTGAAATGGTGAGTGGTTCTAAAGTTAATACCCAATAAATCGTTAAAGACATAATGATTCTCCTTTATGTTGTTTTAAAGATAATCCTATTTTTGAAAGAGATCTGCTATACATATGATGTGAGGATAGATATTGAGAAAGAAATCTTGGAAGTGATTGATCGTATTTAATCTCTAAAATCACAGTATCTGAGTCAAATAACGATTTCTTTTCCGCTTTGAATGTATAAGAAACATCATAATCAAATGTAATACGCAAGTTTTCTTTTTGATCTTCAAAAGCAATGCGGCCATATTCGATAAGACAATATTTTTGAATTGGATCTTGTGTAATAGAAGTTAAATAAGATGTTGGAAAACTTTCTAAAATCAGTGATTGATAATTATCTAATGAAGTTGAATCTTCTTTAAATGTCATTCTTTTTTTGTGTGACCG
>JAQCDH010000055.1 GCA_027620815.1 Bacillota bacterium
ATATTTGAGTTTTTTTACAATAAATTTATGTTCATTTTCAACTATCATTTTACAAATAAAAAATTAGTGCTATAATAAACGTGGTTAAAACGTGAGAAGGTGACAATTTGCAAGATTCTATTACCAAAGAGATCATTGCGCTCGACAAAAAACTTCGAGAAAAAATTGAACTCTTAGAGTTAGAAAAGCAACATTTGGATCAAACCATTGATAAAGAAACAAATAAACTGATAGAACAATTTAAAATTGAACTATCCAAACTTATCGATGAAACAAATAAAAAGAACGAGACATTTTTCAAGGTAAAAGAACAGTCCGTTAAAAGTGATTTTGAAGCTCGACTTAAGTCCATTCAAAACCAATATAATCAACACAAAGATGCTTGGATTGAAAGCATTTTTAATGCTTGTATTGATTTAGGAGATCATGAATCTTGAGTAACTCAAATAACGCCATCATCTCTAAATCAAAAGCAATGTATGGTGACTTTTTAAAAGCAGAAGATTATGAGAGAATGATCAAATTCACTTCAATATCCGATATTGTAAATTATTTAAAAAAGCATCCATTTTATGAATCGATTTTAAAAGATATTAACGAAAAAGCAGTGCATCGTGGACAACTTGAATTACTCATTCGAAAAAATAATTTTGATCGTATCTTGAAATTGATTCATAGCGTTTACACGAAAGATAAATCCTATTATCAACTCTCCGTGATTAAACAAGAAAGTGATTTGATATTAAGTGTCTTAAGAATAATCATTAGTGATGAAGACTTAGAAACAATAAAAGGTAAAGTCCCTTACTTCTTCGATGTTCACACGGATATTGATCTTACAAAACTGATGGCTTCAGAAACCTTTGAAGAATTAATCGACTCATTAAAGGATTCAGATTATTACAAAATCATTAAACCTTATTATGTCAAAGACAAAACATTGATTCGTTATTTAGATATCGAATATAAACTTGAAATGTATTATTTTGATGAAGCATTTATAAGAATCAATAACAATTATAAAGGCAGTCTCGCGCGTGATTTAAAAGATTTATATTACACGAGAATTGAACTTCAAAATTTAACGAAAATATATCGGTTAAAAAAGTTTTATCAAGCAGACCCACTCACCATTAAAAACTTACTTGTTTTAAAACACTCTCGATTAAAAGAGCGAAAACTCGATGAAATCATTGAACTTAAAGATCCGAATGATATTCTGAATTACTTAACACATTCAAACTTAAAATATTATAAAAATGATCAAGACTTTGTATACATTGAATATTATGCAGGGAAAATACGTTACGATCTCGCAAGAAAGTTTATGTATTTTGCTACCGATGTTCCAAAAGTTTTCACTGCATTTTTAACACTTATAGAAATACAAAACGATAATCTAACCAATATCATTGAAGGCGTTCGTTATCAAGTTTCTGAAGTTGAGATGCAACAAATGCTTATTTACACTTAGGAGAAAATATGGCAATTTCCACAATTAAATTAATCGATATTACTGCCAATCAAAGTCAACTTGATGATGTCTTAACAAAACTCATCGAAACTGAACATATTCATCCTGTACTTGCCAGTGAAATCATTGAGAAAGTACATGGTTCGACATCATTTGTTTCAGAAAACCCGTGTCAGACACTACTTCAAGATGTAAAAGATATTGAAACAAAATTTAATATCCAACTTACAGATGTCGAACAGCGTAATTATGATATCGATTTCGATGAAATGTTTGATTACATGCAAAACTTAAAGCTACAACTCGGTGAAGAAATCAAACGCATTAAAGCATTAGAAAAAGAAATTTCAGAATATCAAGATGCACTCATTCAAGTGAATCATTTGAAAGTATTAGACTTACCACTTGATGATTTATTTGCTGCTGAATATGTGACTTTTAGATTTGGTAGATTACCTAATGATAGTGTGCCAAAGTTAAGATTTTTCCAATCTAAACCGTTTATTTTTCAATCATTTGATACCGATAACAATTATTCATGGTGTATGTATTACACCACTGATGAATATAAGCGTGAAGTCGATAACATCTTCTCCTCCTTATTTTTCGAACGTATTTTTATTCCAGATTTTGTTCATGGACGACCACTTGAAGCCATTGAAAATCTTGAATCCAAAATAAAAGAAGCACAACTTGAAATCCAATCTTATCATCAAGAAATGGATGATATTGCAGGAACATGTACAAATAAATTATCATGTATCAAGGGTGAACTTCTTTACTTAAATAGAATTTTTGAAGCCAAGAAATATGTTGTTGGTTTAGGTGATAAAATTTCTATCTCAGTCTTTTCAGAAGATGTGCATGCTTCTGAGATTAAATCTTCCTTTGAGATGATACCTGATGTTGAAGTTGAAATTAATGATGCTGATGCTGATAAACGAATAAAACCCCCAACAAAACTTAAAAATGGTTGGTTTTCAAAACCCTTTGGACTTTTTGTTGAGATGTACGGGTTACCGAGTTATCATGACATTGATCCAACACCATTTGTTGCATGGAGTTATGCCATCTTATTTGGATTGATGTTTGGGGATTTAGGTCAAGGAATTGTCTTATCACTATTAGGGTTATGGCTTTATAAGAAAAAAGGAAGTATGCTTGGTGCTATTGGGATTCGAATTGGAATCACCTCTGCTATTTTCGGATTTTTATATGGATCATTATTTGGTAATGAAGAAATTTTAATTCCAGTTTTCCAAAATGTCTTTGGCTTAGTAGACAAACCCATTCACGTGATGGATGCTGATTTTACAATGACACTTCTCATTTCAGCGATCGGTATTGGTGTGTTCCTAATCATTGTTGCGATGATCATTAGTATTTACATTAAAGCGAAACATAAACATTACATAGAAATGATTATGTCTAATAATGGCATTGCAGGACTCATCTTTTATACGTACTTGTTATCCGCACTTGGATTATCCATGGGCTTTCAAATTGATATTCTTACACCTATATTTACGATTCCATTCATTGGTGTCCCACTTCTACTGATTTTCTTTAAAGAACCCTTTGAACGAAGGTCTCATGGAGAAAAAATGTTTCCAACAGGTTTTGGTGGATTCTTTGTAGAAGGATTCTTCGAATTATTTGAAATTCTATTATCTTATATTACCAACACGATGTCATTTTTACGTGTTGGCGGATTCATCCTCTCTCATGCCGGTATGATGCTTGTTGTCATGTCACTAATGGAAATGGTAGGTGGCGCAGGAAGTATCTTTGTCTTAATTTTTGGAAACATCTTTGTCATGGCACTTGAAGGAATGATTGTAGGCATCCAAGTCTTACGTCTACAGTTTTATGAACTATTTTCTAGATATTATCAAGGGAATGGCATTGCCTTTACCCCTTTAAAAATAAAATAACGGAGGCTATATATGCTTACATTCATCGATTTTGTATTACCACTCGTTTTAATTTTACTTATTATGATTCCTCTTGTTTCAGCTTTTAACGGGAAACAAAGTAAGTCCACAGTTAAAAAAGCATTAATGAAACATGTTTTTGGCTTTTTCACAGTCATTACACTTGTTTTTGTAGTTCAACTTTTTGTAAAACCACAACTATTTGGTGCTGAAGAAGTCATTCCTGCTGATGATTTACTCACAGGAACACTAGCTCAAGGCCTTGGTTTCTTGAGTGCTGCACTTGCAACAGGATTATCAGCATTAGGCGCTGGTATTGCCGTAGCTGCTGCTGCTCCTGCAGCAATTGGCGCATTTTCTGAGAATGAAAAAAACTTCGGTAAATCATTAATTTTCGTGGCACTTGGCGAGGGTGTTGCGATTTATGGTCTACTTATTTCCATCTTAATTATTAACCAATTATAATGACTTTTTATATTCTTAGTGACAATGTTGATAGTCTCGTTGGTATGAGACTTGTTGGCATTGAAGGTGAAGTATTACATGAGCGTCAAGCTTTTTTAGATGCATTAGAAAAAGCCATTCAAAATCCTAATATTGGGATTATTTTGATTACGACAAAACTAGTGTCACTTGCACCTTCAATCATTTCAGAATATAAACTTAAGCTCCCAAGAAAAATTATTTTAGAAGTTCCAGATCGCCACGTTGAAAGTGATATTGGTCAAGTCATTGATCAATATGTCAGCGAAGCGATTGGAATAAAACTGTGAGGACATATGGCCTACTATAATAACGATCAACTCTTAAAATATTTTGAAAAAAATATGAAGCAAGTTGCTGATCAAAACATTGAAACACTGAAATTAGAAATTAAAAAACTGTATCAAAAAGAAATGTCTAAAATTCAAGAAGCCTTAACGATTAAACATGAACTAGAAAAAAACCGTGAACTCAAATCACTTACGATTATTCATCAAGAAAAAATTAATCATTTAGGCATTGAATATGATGAAACACTCATGAATTTAAGAAAAAATATGGTTGCTGATATTTTTGAAACTGTCACCAAGCGTATTAAGTCATACATGACAACAAAAGCATATATCACATCCATGTCAGATAAAATCAAAACGTATGCAGATCAATATGAACATAAAAACCTTACTCTTCATATCCAAGCAAGTGATCATGTTCTAGGTGACTTGATCAAACAAACCTATCCATCATTAGACGTTCAAATTCATCCAAACATCGTTATTGGAGGGTTTTTACTTACGGTAAAAAATCAGTCTATTGAATTTGATCATACGTACGATGCATTACTTAAACATCAAAAAAACATATTTTTACAAACATCAAAACTCTTTGTGAGGGCCTAATATGAATACACATACAATTCACGCCATCAATGGTCCTGTCATTACTGTCAATGATGCAACTTCTTTTAAAATGCTTGAAATGGTTTATGTTGGACCAAACAAGCTTTTAGGTGAAGTCATTCAAATTCAAAAAAATAAAACCATTGTTCAAGTGTATGAAGATACGGTTGGATTAAAACAAGGTGACCCTGTTTATCCATCTGGTGAGGCTATTTCAGTGATCTTAGGGCCAGGATTACTTTCAAACATTTATGATGGCATTCAACGACCATTATTAGATATCGAAAAAAATCATGGACATTTTATTCCACCTGGAAGTCAAACATTTCCACTGGATCAAGAAAAAAAATGGGATGTTAGAGT
>JAQCDH010000056.1 GCA_027620815.1 Bacillota bacterium
AAAAAATACTTTACCTGCGTTATTATATAGTATCTCTAAGTCACTTAATGCAACGATAAAAACAATCAAGACAAAGGATAAAAAAATGATCATCGATAATTTTTTAATCAAGGGTTTCACCATCCTTTAAACTGATGACTTCTAGGAATGGTAATTGCTCAGATGCTTTTTTAAGTAGTGACACTAAAATTGAAGAACGCTTTCCTTTAAGTAAAAACACTTTTTTATCATCATCATAACTTAAAATTAAGTCGACATTTAATTCATCTGTAAGTGTGTAATCATCGCCTGGAATATCTGAACATACATTAAGTTTTAAATCGTGAACATCGACAAATGTTTGTAAAAGTTCATATATTTGCATATTGTGTTCGTTCAGTTCAAAACGATCATGATTCACACGATCTAAAACGATATATTCTCTTTGTCTTGCAATAGAGATGACATAAATCAAAGGAATAATTGCAGATCCAATTGCAACTTCTGCAATTGCAACATCAGGTGCTTGATTGATTGCATATAAAACGGCTGCAATCAATCCAAAAGCAGCAATATAAATAATAATCGTGAAATTTTGTTTGTGTAAGATGACCGTAAGCGCAATGATGATGAGTAATACTTGAAGAACAGTCGCAATGAAATCAAGCATCTTTATTTTTTCCCTTCTCTAAAGGAATGCCTACTAAAAAGGCTGAACGAATATTGACATGAGAACTAATCGGACCAGTAATAAATAAAAAGATGAGTAACATGAATAATCTTAAAATGAGTTGAAGTTCTTCACTCACAAACATCAATCCGATGAGTAATAAAATACTCGCAACCGTATCAATGGTTGAAGCCGACAAAATACGAGTATACAAATTTTCTAATTTAAAGATTGCCAACAGGCCAAAGAAAATAAAAAACCAAGAAGCAACTAAAAAAATGCCAACAACAATGGTCATTTTTCGCTACCTCCTGTTATTACAAATTTAGAAAGTAAAGTCATCGTTAAAAATCCAATAATGCCATATGTGATGGCGATATCTAATAAAAACGATTGTTCTAAATAAAAAGAAAGTGTCGCAACAAATAAAATCGCTTTTGTTGAGAGTACGTTTAGCATTAAAATTCTATCCCAAACAGACTTACTAATGACAAGTTTAAAGAAACTTAAGATCATTGCAATAACAAGCATCCACAGTGTAATAAGTAATAACGTATTCATTTATGAACCCTCCGTATTAAGAAGTTTTTCAAACTTCTCTCGTATGGGTTTTTCTAATACTTCAACAGGCGTCCCTGGTTTCGCAAGTACCATAACATAAATTGATTGATCAATCATTTCAATTGAAATCGTACCGGGCGTTAATGTAATTGAATTAGCAACAATGGCAACTCTCAAAGGATCAAGATGCTCTAAAGACATTTTAAAAACAATCGGGACATATTCTTCTTTAAAAACATTTAAACTAAAGTGAAATGCAGATTTAAAGATTTGTAAAAATAAATTAAAAAAATAAAAAATCAGCTTAGTAAATGGAATGCTTTTAAAATGTTTACCTTTTCTATCTAATAATGAATCATAAGAAAAATAAGTGACAAAAAACGAAACGACAAGACCAATACCAATGGTAATAATTTTGATATTTCCGTTCATAAGTAACCATAATATGAATAAAATGGCAAATAATTTAAATCTAGCCAATAATGGTTTCATTTTTCACATCCAAAAATATTATAGCACAAGTCTATATGTGCTATAATTTAACTAAAAAAAACACTTAATTAATAAAAAAGATTAAAGGAGAGATTATGGTTAAGTTAGGAATCATCATTGGTAGTACAAGAGAAGGCCGTGTTTCACCTCAAGTAGCTGCTTGGGTTCATGAACAAGCAAAATCTTATGAAGGAATTGAAACAGAAATTGTGGATGTGCAAGCATTTGATTTACCGTTTGTAGGTACGGGTGCAGCAAATCCAGCATTTGGAGAAAAAATAGCTTCTTAAACTTTTATAAAAAAAATGATGCTAGCTTTTAATTTCTAGCATCACATCATGTTTTCTAAAGATTGGTGGAACAAAAGGACCTTGATATCTTAATAAAACTGGTTCTCCGATGATTTCTATTTGATTGAGTGTTGCATAATCTTTAAGTGTTAATACAAACTCATCCACTTTTTTAATAGATCCAACAAATGAAAATGCAAGATAATGTTTTTCTTCTTGTTTTTCGATTTGTATTCTTGGATCGACTGCACTTGGATAGCCACCCTTAACAACATCTTCAGGCATTGTAAATGCAATAAATCCAGTTTCTTTAATATCTGTAAAGACAGGAACGGTCATATTAATTTTTTGGTTTTTATCATTATTTCCAGAAATATAATTAAATAAGACTTGAAACCCTGAATAAGACGGATCTCCCGCTTTCATCATGACAAAAGGTGCATATTTTCTTAGTTCAATTGAACCTTCTTTTTTTAAAACATCATACTTTAATTGTTCGTATGCCATCTTACACCTCTCTAAAAATCTTTTGAAGCGTTTTACCTTGAGCAAGTTCATCAACAAGTTTATCTAAATACCGAATTTCTTTCATGATCGGTGCCTCTATCGTTTCAATTTGAACACCACATATTTTACCTGTAATGAGTACTCTTTTTGGATTTAAATTCGGTGCATGATTAAAAAATTGTTTGACCGTAAAGGCATCTAAAGATGTTAGTGCTGATTTTTGGTATCCAGTTAGCCATAAGATCACTTTGTTTAATTCTTCAACAGTTCTATTTTTTTTAGTGATTTTCTTTATATAAAGTTGATAGATTTTCTCCATCGACATACTATATATTTGATGATCCATTAGAACCGTATCGGCTTCCCGTTTTGATCCGGGAAATTACCACTAATGACTCTCACTAAATCAATGAACCACCATATACCAAATCCACCGCCTGTGAATAAAAATAGAAGTGCAAGTCCGATTTTATTGACATAAATATAATGTGCAGTTGGTAAAAAGATAAAGAGTAATAATAAAACAATCCCGTTTAAATCACTACTGTTTTGGTCTCTTTGAATGTTTGAAAAAGTTTCAAATGTTTGTTTATTTTCTTTCAGTGGTTTGTGACAATAGATGCATGTTTCTAAACTTGCATGATTGTCTGTCCCACAATTAGGGCATATTGGCATGAGGTTCTCCTTAACTTAAGTATAACATTATAATTTAAGTATGCATTATCATTCTACAAAAAAACGCTCAATCTGGTTAAATGTTTTTTATTTTTTTAAGCATCCACCGGTATGATTTTGTATCCTGATCCACAGCACCAAATTTGATAAAAATCGCAATCTCTTCAACATACCCAATAATAAATGAAATGAGAATCGCAGTCACAACATACGTGGTATCAAAGAAATATGAGGCAATTACTAAGAAATAGACGAGTGTTGCGTTTGCTCTTAAATGCGTGGTATGAATTTGCATGGGTTTTCCTGTTTTAACAATCGATATCACAAATGCGCCTAAATAAAAACACATAAAGACAATGAGTAACCATGTATTGGATACGATTCTATCCGGGTAAAAATAAAACATGAAAAATAAAGTTGAAAAATAAAACAAAATATCAGCAACCGTATCTAAAAACTTGCCTAGCTTCGTGACTTGATTAAGAAGTCTCGCAAGAAAACCATCTAATGCATCGGTTGATCCAATAATAATATACGCAATTAAAAACTCAAATTTCATTCCTATGAGTGCAAATATATATAAAATCGGTAATAAAATCACTCTTAAAGAACTTAAGACATTGGGGATGTTAAAATTTTTAACGGGGGTTGTCTGCATACAATTCCTTTTGATATTCAAAGTTTTGAACACATTATAACATAAAAAAGAAACTTTGGTTTAAGTTCACTCAAACCAAAGTATGACTTCTTTTTCATAACTTAAGGCACTATCGGATGCATGAATTAAATTATTTATCATCCGTTTTTCTTTAGATGCCTCCTCAAAAGAATCATTTCCGTATTTTCCTCGAATCGAGTCTTTATCTGCTTTAGAAGGATCAGTCGCTCCAATAAGGGTGCGAATTGCTTGAATACAATCTTTTTGAGAGTGTTTAAGTTCTAACACAATCACATCTTTCCCATCAAAAGAATCTATAATTGCAGCTGTGAAATACTCTAAATCGAGTCTTTTAATGACCTCATCATAATGATTTAAAATGATCTCTTTGGTTGCAGTGATTCTTTTTTGTCTTAAGATTTCATAGCCTTCTTCTATAAAAATATCAATAATTTGTTTTTCAAGATGACGCTCAATGGCATCTGGTTTTAACATGACAAATGTTTGGCTCATATAACCTCGATCGTTTTGATTTTTACAGGACTTAATGGTTTGTCTTGCGCACCTGTTGGTACAGATGCAATCGCATCCACCACTTCAATGCCTTTGGTAACTTTTCCAAATGCAGCGTACTGACCGTCTAAATGCGATGAATGTTGGTGCATAATAAAAAATTGGGAACCTGCACTATTTGGACTCATACTTCTCGCCATTGAAATCACACCACGTTCATGTTTAATTGGATTATCAAAACCATTCGATTTAAATTCTCCTTCGATTTGATACCCAGGTCCACCCATGCCACTACCTTGTGGGCATCCCCCTTGAATCATAAAACCAGGAATCACACGGTGAAAGGTTAAGCCGTTATAAAATCCTTCTGATACAAGTTTTAAAAAGTTTGCAGCTGTTTTAGGTGCAAGATCTTCGTATAACTCTATTTCAATGGTTGATTCATTATCTAATGTCAGTAAAATATTTGCCATAAAGACTCCTTTATTTCTAAAAATATTATGTGAAATCATTTCATGTGTGGCATTTCGTCGTGTAATGATGAATTAGCATATATAATTAAAGTATATCATTAAAAGGAGTTTCTATGGAATCACTCGTAAGATTTAATAAAAAAATGGGATTTGCCCATCTGATTCAAGCCATCATTATGGTTCTTATTGCATTATTTATCATTCAAGATTTAACCGATTTTCAACCTGAGATTATTGTTTATTACCAAGGTTTAAATGAAAATTTTGAACTTGTGACATTGTCACGTGTATTA
>JAQCDH010000057.1 GCA_027620815.1 Bacillota bacterium
GTATTTCTTCACTTTCTAATGTTTCATCAACAAGACTCTCATTTAAAAATGTTAATACAAGTCTTTCTACACCAACTGAGGGTTCAATGACATAAGGCATATATCTTTCATTGGTTTCTGGGTCTAGATAAGAGAGATTTTCTTTTGAATGTTCTTGATGTGCGTTTAAATCAAAATCTGTTCTTGAAGCGATACCCCATAGTTCATCAAATCCCCATGGAAATTGATATAAAATGTCTGTGGTTGCATTGGAATAATGGGCAAGTGCTTCTTTTTCATGATCTTCAAGTTTAAGGTGTGTTTCATTAACGCCTAAATCTAATAAAAAGTCTTTGCAAGCTTTTTTCCAGTAATCAAACCATTCTAATTCAGTACCCGGTTTAACAAAAAATTCCATTTCCATTTGTTCAAATTCACGGGTTCTAAAAACAAAGTTTCCTGGAGTAATTTCATTTCTAAAAGCTTTACCTACTTGGCATACACCAAATGGTAATTTATTTCTTGTTGTACGTTGAATGTTTTTAAAGTTAATAAAAATACCTTGTGCTGTTTCTGGTCTTAAATAAATTTGATTCGCTTTTTCTAAGACAACCCCTTGATACGTTTGAAACATCATATTAAATGCACGAATAGGCATAAATGCTTTTTTCTGACAATTTGGGCATGCAAGTTGATGTGTTTTAATATAATCATCCATTTGAACAAATGTCCATCCATCAGGGTTAACCTTTGAATCATGTTCATGAATCATATTATCTGCTCTGAAACGTTGATGACAACTTTCACATTCTGTTAAAGGATCACTGAATCCACCAATGTGCCCACTTGCTTTCCAAACGTTAGAATTTAGTAAAATACCACTATCTAATAAAACATTATTTGGAAATTCTCGTTGAAATCTTTGTATCCAAGCTTTTTTGATATTATTTTTAAGTAAACTACCTAGTGGACCATAATCCCAAGTATTCGCAAGACCGCCGTAGATCTCACTTCCTTGGTAAATAAATCCAGTTGATTTTGCATATGTCGTTAATGTATCTAATGTTGGCATGATCTCACCTATTTTTAATTTTAATATGGACATGATACTCAATGTAATCAATTAAAAATGATTTTATTGACTTCAATTGTGTATCTGAAATCTTTAATATTGTATCATAATTTGTATATTTAAGCTGAAGAAGTAAAATCAAATCTTCCATTGCAATATCTGATGTTTTTGCATCTCCTGTATAGATGAGTGAAGCCGATGGAATATGAAATCCAATCACATCACGACCATCTCCAGAGAGATCTAAATCATAGCCAATCATCTGCAGCAATCGTATCATAAATCTCAATGAAAGTTGATTTAGATGAGGACTGTTTAATATGGTTATTAAATCTTGGAAAATGCTTTTATGATCTGAATCTTCATCAATACATTGTGTGATAAGTTCTAATAGTAATGCAACTTCACTCATGCTTTCATATGTATTTTTGATGCTTTGAAAATCATTGATGATTTTAATTTGACTCACAGGAATAAGTCCATCTTTTTTTAAAACATCGACTTCTATATGTGTTAAATATTGAGAAGCGACTCGTAGTTGAGACGTCATTTTTTGTGCACCTTTAGCATGTAAGGTTATCTTACCTAAATGCGTGTACGTATAAAGAAGACGATTCGATTCTAAATACGGCATCACTTTATAAATCAATCCTTCAATCACGAGATTCTCCATAACCAAAAGTCATCACGTCTTGCATTTTATTGCGCCAATCTTTTTTAATTTTAATCCATAATTCTAAGTGAACTTTACGATCAAAGGTTTTATTTAAATCTAATCTTGCAAGTGTTCCTATTTCTTTAAGTTTTGAACCTTGTTTACCAATTAAAATTCTTTTTTGAGATTCTCTTTCAACAATGATTAATGCTCTTATATCTAGTGTTTTTAACTTTTTATTTTCTTCTATGTTTTCAATGACTACTGCAACAGCATGAGGGATTTCTTCTTGCGTCAAAGTTAAAATCTTTTCACGAATCCATTCTGAAATAATTTGATGTTCTTGTTGATCAGATGTATATTCTTCTGGAAACATTGGTGCTTCTTCAATAGCATGTTTTAATATCGCTTCTTCTAAATGCATTAAATGTGTTTTTTCTATAGCGGAAATAGGAATAATCGCTTCAAAATCTCCTAATGTTAAATAAGACATAATGAGTTGATCGATATCTGATTTATTTTTTAATACATCAATTTTATTAATGACTAAAATAATAGGAATGCCAAGCGCTTTAAAACTTTGATACAGTTTATCATCATATGGATGTTTTTTTCTATCCACAACCCATAACATGACATCTACATCAAGCAGTGCTTGATTCGCTGTTTTTACAATCATTTGATTGAGTACAAATTTAGCTTCATGAATCCCTGGTGTATCTACAAAAACAAGTTGAAAATCAGGTGTTGTTTTCACACCTAATATACGATGACGTGTTGTTTGCGCTTTATCACTGGTAATCGCAATCTTTTTACCAATAAGGGCATTAATGAGCGTTGATTTTCCAACATTTGGTTTTCCGGCAATGCCAACAAAAGCAAATTGATGACTCATGTATTTAATGTATCCTCAAATCTAAACCCATACGGTAAAAGTTCATCTTTGGTCATCACTTTTGTTTCACCTAATAGATTTGCAAGTGTAATCTTACAATCCTCAGGTAATAATTCAAACATGACTTGTCTACATGCTCCGCATGGAGACACAGGTTTGTTGTGATCTGCAATGACTGTCATAGAAACAATATCTTGTTTCTGATAACCTTGACTATACAAACTAAATAATGCGCTACGTTCGGCACAATTAGAAAGTCCAAAAGAAGCATTTTCTATATTTGCACCATGAATAATGGTGCCATCTTTTAATAATATTGCAGCACCAACTGAAAATTTAGAGTAGGGGACGTATGCTTTAAGTCTTGCTTTTTTCGCTTCTTCTATCATTTTTTTCTCTCCAATCCTGCTTTTGTTAAGATTGCTTCTTGTTTTTCAAACATCATGTTTTCTTCTTCTTCAGTATGATGATCATACCCTTTGACATGTAAATACCCGTGTACAGCAAGAAATGCAATTTCTCTCGATTCAGAATGCCCATATGATTGTGCTTGTTCTTTCATATATAAAAGATTAATAAAAATATCACCTAATTCATCAAGATAAGGTTCATCATAAGGAAAACTTAAAACATCGGTTGGTTTGTCTAACCCTCGATATGTCTTATTCATGTTTTGCATCTCTTCACTCGTGATGATAACGATATTTAAAGATTTTTCTTCTTCAATCAATGAAAATACATGATTTAACACATCTTCATAAGAAGTAACATCTTGGTCGGTTTGATTAAAAATTTGAATGTTCATAGATTTTCATATCTTTCTAAAATACGTTGTACGAGGGGATGTCTTATCACATCGATATGATCAAATTGAACAATTTTAATGTCTTTCACATCTTTTAATTTAGATAAAGCATCGTTAAGACCTGATGAGATACCTTTTGGTAAATCAGTTTGACTAGGATCTCCTGTAATAAGCATTTTAGAAGAAAATCCTAACCGGGTTAAAAACATTTTCATTTGAGAAACGGTTGTATTTTGAGCTTCATCTAAAATTACAAATGCACGTTCTAGTGTTCTTCCTCTCATAAATGCAAGAGGTGCAATTTCAATGATTTGACGTTCAATTAATGTATTGGTTTGTTGAATGCCGAGCATATCATATAACGCGTCATATAACGGAATTAAATACGGATCTATTTTTTCTTTTAAATCCCCAGGTAAAAAGCCTAAATTTTCGCCTGCTTCAACAACGGGTCTTGTTAAGATGATTTTTTTAACTTGGTTCATTTTTAAAGCTTGAAGTGCCATGGTGACACCTAAAAAAGTTTTACCCGTTCCGGCAGGTCCAACACCAAATGTTAAATCATGCGTTGAAATCGCATCGATATAGTGTTGTTGGTGGAATGTTTTAGCAACGATTTGTTTGCCTGTGTAATTGGTATAAATAGGTTTACGATTTTTATAAAGATCTAATAGGTCGTGATGTTGATTTCTTTCGACACTTTTTATAACATACATGATATCACGTTCGGTAAGCGTAAATTGATGTTCTGCAAGATCGATTAAAACTTCAAAAATAGTTTCTAAAAATTCTTTTTGGTCTTCTTTTGCATCACAAACAATGTTTTTGCCATGTAAAGAAACTGAGATATTCATATATTGCTTGAAGACTTTTAAATTACGGTCTTGACTGCCTACTAGTTTTGAAATCGCATCTGCGTGATCAATTTGTCGATTAAGTGTCATTCAACCCCTACTTTCTTGAAATTATTATACCATATTTAGAAAACAAAAAAGCACATGGTTACATGTGCTTAAAATGTTTTTTTCTTTGCATTTTTCTTTGCGTTTGCGCGCTGTTTCATTTTACGATCAACACTTGGTTTAATGTAAAATTCTCTTTTGCGAGCTTCCGCGAGGGTGCCTGATTTAGATACATCACGTTTAAAACGTTTGAGTGCATCTTCTATGGATTCATTATCTCTAACGACTGTTTTTGCCATGTTCAACCCTCCCTTCTAGCTAAGTTTGATGTCATAAAAATGTCATTAATGTTTGTATCGCTAGGACGCCAGCAATTTCGCTTGAATAAATAAGTGGTCCTAGTGAGATATTTTTTACACCTTTTGATAATAAGTATTGTCTTTCATCCTCGTGAATACCACCTTCTGGTCCAATGATAATCATCACAGGTTCAGTGGTTCGATCTAAAATGATGTCAATACTTTTTTCATCAAATAAGTAGGTGTTTGGAAGTAATTCAATTTCTTTTATTGTTTTTATCAAAGAAATTTTTGGAACATCGTCACGATGTGCAAGTTCAGATGCTTCTTTTGCAATCATATGATATCTTTGCATTTTTGAATCACTTGGCGTGTCTTTTACAATCGAGTGTTTCATTGGCACACAAATAATTTCATTAACGCCAGCCATGGTTGCATACTT
>JAQCDH010000004.1 GCA_027620815.1 Bacillota bacterium
ACACAAGGATTTTCAGTCCTTTGCTCTACCGACTGAGCTACAGAGCCTAATAATGGCGGTCCGGACGGGATTTGAACCCGCGATCTCCTGCGTGACAGGCAAGCATGTTAACCCCTACACCACCGGACCGAGTTTTTTTGGTTGCGGGAGAAGGATTTGAACCTCCGACCTCCGGGTTATGAGCCCGACGAGCTACCAGACTGCTCTATCCCGCGATATTAAAAATATATTATTAGACAATGGCGGAGGAAGAGGGATTCGAACCCCCGCGCCTTTTACAGCCTGTCGGTTTTCAAGACCGATCCCTTCAGCCAGACTTGGGTATTCCTCCATAAGTGTTACAAACAATAATAGTGGTGGACCCGGTAGGACTCGAACCTACGGCCGACCGGTTATGAGCCGGTAGCTCTAACCAACTGAGCTACGGGTCCAAACTGGTAGCGGCGGGGGGAATCGAACCCTCGACCTCACGGGTATGAACCGTGCACTCTATCCAGCTGAGCTACGCCGCCAAATCAGGTATTGTTTGTTGTTATCTCAATCGTAAAACAAGGATGAGTGAAATTGGTGGAGCCTAGGGGGCTCGAACCCCTGACCTCCTGCGTGCAAGGCAGGCGCTCTCCCAGCTGAGCTAAGGCCCCATTAAATCAATGTAAATATAAAGTGGTACCTCGAGCCGGACTTGAACCGGCACGGATTCATCATCCATGGGATTTTAAGTCCCACGTGTCTACCATTTCCACCATCGAGGCAAATAAAGTGGTGTCCCGTAATGGACTCGAACCATTGACACCTTGATTAAAAGTCAAGTGCTCTACCACCTGAGCTAACGGGACATAAAGCGTGGTGCCGAAAACAGGACTTGAACCCGCAACCTACTGATTACAAATCAGTTGCTCTACCAGTTGAGCTATTTCGGCTTAATGGTGGGAGATAACGGGCTCGAACCGCTGACCCCCTGCTTGTAAGGCAGATGCTCTCCCAACTGAGCTAATCTCCCCATTAAAACAACCGACGAGTGTGGACAGGTGGTTGATAAATAAGTGGTGGGCCTAAATGGACTTGAACCATCGACCTCACGCTTATCAGGCGTGCGCTCTAACCACCTGAGCTATAGGCCCCAATCATGAGAAAATACATAAGTGCTTAAACATTGTATCACTTATTTAAGGCGATTGTCAATATAAACATGCACCTATGAAACATCAAGATGGTGGAGGGGGGCAGATTCGAACTGCCGAACCCTAAGGAAGAGATTTACAGTCTCCCGCGTTTAGCCACTTCGCTACCCCTCCAAAATCGGCTTGCTTATCTATTCTATAAGAAAATAATTAAAAATGCAACCATTTTTATTCTATTTTTTTAATTGATGAATCTTTCAAATGTATTCACCCATTAATTTGTATTTAATCTTGATAATCAACAAGAACAGAAATAAGTTTTTGGATGGTGTTTTCATCGCCTTGTAGACTGAGTTTTCCTTCTTTATGAACAGCTTGAATCTTATATCTATTTTCTATTGTCATAATGTGTGTTGAGGTTTGTATGTGCACTTCTTTTGGCTTAACTTTTAACTCTTGAATGATAGTTTCAAGTTTTCTTACACTCAAATGTTCATGGATCACTTTTTGTGCAAGTTTTAACGCAATTTTTTCGTCAAGTTTAGAGAGTGCACGTGCATGACCCATGGAGAGTTGTTGATGTTCAATTAATACTTGAATATCTTGATGAAGGTTGAGAAGTCCTATCATATTAACGATATGACTTCTTGATTTACCTACTTTTAATGCGAGTTCGTGATGTTTATATCCTCTAGTTTTTAAGATAATATCATACGCACGCGCTTCTTCTAATGGGTTTAAATCTTCTCTTTGAATGTTTTCAATGAGTGCAAGTTCATCAATCTTTTTATCTTCATATGCTCTTATGACAGCGGGAATTGTTTTTAGATTTAACGTCTTATATGCTCTAAATCTTCGTTCTCCAGAGATGATCATATAATAATCTTTTACAGGTTTTAAAACAATAGGTTGAATGAGTCCGTGTTGAGAAATAGAGATCGCGAGTGCCTCAATTTGGTCATCGTTAAAATATTGCCTTGGTTGATGCGGGTTCGGTTTGATTTTAGAAAGTTCAACTTCTTCAATCAGTTCACCTTCTAACACATCTGTTACTTGATGTTCTTCAAGTAAATCTTTAAATTGTTTGGGGTTCATGATGTTTTATAATCTCCTTCGCTAAGGATTTATAAAGCTTGGATGCCATGGATGTTGGCGCATATTTTAATACTGGGACACCGTATGTTGGCGCATTTTGAACTGCGACATTGGTTGTAATGATGGTATCAAAGACACCATCTTGGAAATATTCTTTAAGTTCGTGTACAATTTGCCAACCAGCTTTTGAACGTTTGTCTAACATTGTGATTAATACACCTTCTATCGTCAACTGGTAGTGATTCACTTTTAAATTCTTTTGAACAGTGTGCACTGTGTTTAGAAGTTGTGTGAGTCCATCAATTGCTAAATATTGACATTGAACAGGGACTAAAACAGAATCTGATGCATGGAGTGCTGATAACGTTAAGAATCCTAATGAAGGTGGACAATCAATTAAAATATAATCATAATTTTCTCTAATGGTTTCAATGCGTTGTCTTAAAATATACATTTCATCAAGTTCTGATGATCTTACTTTCATACCTAGATGCGAAAGCTCAATCGTTGTTGGAATAATATGAAGTGACGTATTTGAAATGTGAAACACTGCATCTTTTATTTGAGTGTCACCAATCACAACTTTTTCGATGGTGTGTTTTAAAGATTGTCTGTGAATCCCTAAAGAGGTCGTTGTTGAGGCTTGTGGGTCATAATCAATCAGTAGTACTTTTTTATCCATTGCAGCAAGCGATGCTGAAAGATTGACGCTTGTTGTCGTCTTTCCTACACCACCTTTTTGGTTTGCGATTGCAATGACTTTTCCCATGTTATAATCCTTTTTTTAATATGATTGCATAAGGTCTTGGATACCCAATGACGTGTTTTTGCTTTTTAAATACCATGATACTACGTTTTCCGTATTCAAGCGGTAATTCATAGTCATGTTTATTAAATGTGGTTGTTTTTAATATCTTTAACGCGTTCATGATGTTCTCAGAAGCAATTTGTTGTGGGGTCACATAAAGATATAGTAAACCGTTTTCTCTAAGCATCGGAATACATAGTTCTAAGAGAGTTGACATATTCGCTGTTGCTCTTGAAACAATGATGTCATAATGATTTAAGTTCTTTTTTGCGTGATCTTCAGCACGCTCGTAAGCAAACATCGTATGCGTCAGTTCAAGTTGTTCTGAAACATGTTTTAAATATTGAATCTTTTTTAAGTTACTATCCAGTAACGTTAATTTTAATGTAGGTTCCATGATTTTTAATGGAAGTCCGGGGTATCCTGGTCCTGTTCCTACATCTAGAATAGTTGAATGTTTTGGAAAAGGATGATATTTTAACACCCAATAACTATCGATGAAATGCTTTACAACGACATCCACTTCTTTTGTAATTGAGGTGAGATTGGTATGTTCGTTATAAATGAGCATCTCTTCGTATAACTTTTGAAACAATTCAAGCTGTTTCTCTGTAAGTTCAACTGGGGAAAATGCTTTTAATTGCTTCATGCGTTTGCTTGTCCTGACTCAATATAGACCACAAGCATCGAAATATCAACAGGACTGACCCCTGATATCCTTGAAGCTTGTCCTACGGTTTCTGGTTTGATTTTTGTGAGTTTTTCGCGTGCTTCTAAACTCATATTGCTAATTTTATCATAGGCAATCAAATCTGGGATTTTTTTATGTTCTAGTCGAGACATCTTTTGAGCTTCACGTAAAGATTTTTGAATATATCCGTCGTATTTAATAAATGTTTCAACTTCAGTTTCAACATCGACGTCTTGTCTTTCATACCCAAATAAAGAAAGATGTGATATCGAGATTTCAGGTCTTTTTAATAGTTTTTCAAAACTCATAGATTCATAAATCGGTGCAGAATCTATCGTAGCTAATAGCACATTATTTTTTGCATTCGGTAAGATGACATTCTCTTTTAAATGGGTGAGGAGTTGTTGATACAAAGATTGTTTATTTAAATATGTTTGATACGTCGTATCATCCACTAAACCAATCTCATATCCTTTTTGAGTAAGCCTAGATTGTGCATTATCGTGACGTAAAAGTAATCTAAACTCAGCGAGACTCGTGAGTAACCGGTAAGGTTCTTTCGCACCTTTCGTCACAAGATCATCAATAAGGACACCGATATACGCTTCATGTCGCTCTAATACAAACGCGTCTTTCCCTTGGTTTTTTAATGCAGCATTGATACCAGCCATTAATCCTTGGCCCGCTGCTTCTTCATATCCAGAGGTTCCGTTAATTTGACCGGCACAAAATAAGTTATTTAACTTTTTAGTTTCTAAAGAGTGTTTTAATTGAATTGGGTTAATCGCATCATATTCTATGGCATATGCATAGCGAATAATACGGGCATGTTCTAACCCCGGAATCGTCTGTAATATTTTTTCTTGCATCTCTTTAGGAAAAGATGTTGATAACCCTTGAACATAGTACTCATCTAAACCCATACTTTCAGGTTCGATAAAAATTTGGTGTTCATCTTTATCTTGAAACTTCACAATCTTATCTTCAATGGATGGGCAGTATCTTGGTCCAACACCCTTAACCACGCCACCATACATCGCAGAAGCTGTTAAATCACTTAGAATGATTTTTTTGGTTTCTTTGGTGGTTCTTGTTAAGTAACATGGTTCAGCAGGATTATCATAAATATGGTTGTCGTGAGAAAAACTTTTAACAACATCATCACCTGGTTGAATCGTCATTTTTGATAAATCAACAGAATCTTTTGCAATTCTTGGTGGTGTCCCAGTTTTAAGTCTAATAATTTCAAATCCTAGGTCTTTGAGTTGTTTTGAAATACCAAATGTTGTGGGTTCACCAATAGGACCACTTTTGGTTTTTTCTTTTCCCATAAGAATATCACTGTTTAAATACGTTCCAGTTGTAATAACAACCGTTTTTGAAGGTATTTTCGTACCATCTGATAAGATGACACCTTTTAATGTTTCTTCTTCAATCCATAGTGCTTCAACGAACGCTTCTAATAACGTTAGATTGTCTTGTTTTTTTAAGACGTCAAGCATGAATTTAGGATATTCTATTTTATCGATTTGAGCACGTAGTGCTCGAACAGCAGGACCTTTTGAGGCATTTAACATTTTCATTTGAATTTGGGTGGCATCTGCAGATTTTGCCATTTGGCCACCTAATGCATCAATTTCACGGACGACAATACCTTTTGCAGGTCCTCCAATGGACGGGTTACAAGGTAAAGAGGCAACCTTAGAAAGGTTACCTGAAATAAGAAGTGTATGTTGTTGCATGCGTGCCATGGCAAGTGCTGCTTCTATCCCTGCATGACCGCCACCGACAATAATTCCGTCATACATCATATGTGTGTCCTTTTATAATACGTTTTTGACAAATTCAACAATCGATAAAGCATCAAATCCAAAATGTTTCATGACTAAATCGCCATCTGCACTTTCACCGAAAGTGTCCATACCAATAATATCTTTGGTTAGTTGATACCAAGGCATTTTAGAACCTGCTTCAACAGCAACGATCTTGGTGTTTTTAGGAAGTATGGATTGAATGTAGGTTTGATTTTGTTTTAAAAATCCTTCTAAATGCGGAATGGATACTACTCGGCAACCAATGCCTTCTAATTCTAAATGTGTTTTCGCTTCTAACGATGGTGTCACTTCACTTCCTGTCGCAACGAGTACAACTTGAAGTGGAGATGTTTCTTTTGATGCAACATATCCACCTTTTAAAATGTCATTTTCAAAAGCATCAAATTGCTTTAAATCTTGTCTTGATAACACAAAGACAGAAGGTGTTTTAGAGGTGAGTGCTTTTTTATAGTAAGCTTTCGTTTCGTTTAAATTTGCAGGTCTAAAGACATTTAAATTAGGAATCGCACGTAACCCAGTCAGTTGTTCAACAGGTTGATGAGTTGGGCCATCTTCACCCACACCAATACTATCGTGAGTCATAACAAAGATCGATGGAATGTTCATGATGGCTGATAAACGTATGCTTGGTTTCATATAATCACTAAAAACAAAGAATGCGCCACCAAATGCATGGAGACCGCCATATAACGTGATCCCATTAACAATCGCACCCATCGCATGTTCACGAACACCAAAATTAATATTTCTTCCTAGACGGTGATCTGGCATAAAATGACCATCTAATCCTTTTGCTTTGGTTGAGGAAGAAAGGTCTGCTGATCCACCAATCATATTTGGTAAATGTTTTGACAATAAATCAAGGACTTTTCCACTTGAAACGCGTGTCGCTTCGTCTTTAGAAGCGGTTAATGCGTCTAAAAATGTAAGGTCATTTGTATGAAGTGGTTTTAGATATGTTTCAAGTAAAGCAAAATCTTCTTGGTATGATGTTTTGTATGTGTTGAGTTTTTGTTGATAAGTGCGGTAGGCGCGTCTTCCACGTAAAATCATATGTTTACGGAAAAAAGCAACCACGTCTTGATCCACTTCAAAAGGCGCATGTGTATAATTAAGAGTCTTTCTTAGTTGTGTGATTTGATCTTTTGAAAGTGGTTTACCGTGTGCACTTGATGTGCCTGCAACATCGCTTCCAAATCCAATTTCGGTTTTAATTTCGATAAAAATTGGTTTGTCTTGTTGACGTTGACCTTTTTTAATGGCTTTTTTAATGGCTTCTGGATTCATTCCATCTAACACTTTAATATAGTAAAATCCTAGTGCTTCCATTTTCTTTTTGGTGTCTTCAGAGAATGTATATTTCACTTCGCCATCAAGTTGAATGTCATTAGAATCAAATAAGATGACTAAATTGTTCAATTTTAAATGACCTGCTAAACTTAACGATTCAAGTGCAACCCCTTCTTGAAGATCACCATCTCCAACTAGTGTATAAATATAGTTGTTAAATAAGGTAATGTCTTCTTTATTAAAGCGTGCTTGAACATGTGAGCTCGCAAGTGCCATTCCAACAGCATTGGAAACACCTTGTCCAAGAGGTCCTGACGTTGTTTCTATGCCTCTTTTTAAATCATACTCTGGGTGACCCGGTGTATGACCAAATGTTCTAAATTGTTGAAGATCTTTTACTTTGATATCATAGCCTACAAGATGATTGATGGCATACAAAAGGGCAGACCCATGACCTGCAGATAAAATAAAACGATCACGGTTATACCATGATGGATATCTTGCATCAATATTGATGAAATCTTTAAATAACGTATAGATAATTGGTGCAGCACCTAATACGATTCCTGGGTGCCCACTGTTTGCTTTTTCAATCGCATCCACACCTAAAAAGCGTAATGTATTGATTACTTTTTCTTGAATCATGACTTGACCTTATCATGAGTTGTGTCTTCTATTTGAGGTGTTGTTTCTGATTGAACGTCCTTAGAAATGACATTGTCATTTTCTGGTACTTGAAAATATGATTTATAATGACGTTCTTGAGCTTCAACTAAACGATTGAATTTGTATTCTCCCATCGTTTCACGAATCAAGTTTTGAGTCGCAATGTTTTCGTCAGCAACAGATTTTCTAATGAGTCTGTTTTGAAACATATTAGAAATAAAAACAACCACTAAAATTCCAAGTAAAACGGTAAAAACTTCGTTTGGAAAATAAAGAGATGAAATGATTGCTGCAAGTAAGTAGGTCACCATTAAAGGAATGATGAACATCAAGTTAATTTTTTTGTTTTTTTGAGTGACGCGTTCTAAAAAATCGATCCATATCGTATTGATATTTTCTTGATAAAAATCTTTCATCGCATCATAATAACTTGTTTCTATTAAAACACGGTATACGTTTTTTTCGGCTGTCCATACTGCAAAACGACCACGTTTACCGTAGGTTTCTAAAAATAGTGACTCATTCATTGAGTGAAACTCAACAGTTCTTGACCCTAATTGTTGGGTTTCAAAAGGTTGGGTGATGATTTTTCTAAAGACTCTTGGATTTAATTTCATATATTCTCCTTATCGATTACCTTTTCAAGCATCACCACACACATGCTTATCAACTTATGGCTGCTTCCGTCAAGACCTGACCAAGTTCATTGCATCACATTGCATGGTGATGCTTCAAAAGGTAATCTTATCGTAATTGTTTAAAAAACGTTTGAAGTAATACTTTACTTTCACTTTCCATAATACCACCACATACGTCAATTTGGTGATTAAAAGGGATATCGAGTAATTGAAGTTTAGAGTGAATGGCTCCTGCTTTAGGATCGCTTGCACCATAATAAAGATGTTTAATTCGGCTTTGAATAAGTGCACCTGCACACATTGGACATGGTTCTAAAGTGACATATAAACTGCATCCCTCTAATCTCCAATCCCCAAGGATTTCGGCTGCTTTTAAAAGTGCTAAAAATTCTGCGTGTCCTTCAAGTTTTTTTTGAGTATGTCTTAAGTTGTGTGCACGGGCAATGATCTGATCATCTTTAACAACAACAGCACCAACAGGCACTTCCCCTAAGTCAAATGCTTTAGAGGCTTCTTTAAAAGCCTCTTTCATAAACTTAAGATGCGTCGTCTTTTCCTGGCACTTCGTGGTATTGTCTTGCTCTTGGTTCATAAGATTCTAATGCTCCTACTAGAATGGTATCATCGTTATAATTCGCTGGATTGCCGTTAATGATACGTTGTGTTCGTGTTGCAGGTAGTCCACTTTTCACACAAATGGCAGTAAGTTTTGTTACAAATTCTGCTCTAGCGAGGAGTTCTGGCATTGGTCCAAAAGGCTCTCCTCTAAAATCTCTATCTAGCCCACCAACAATGACACGCAACCCTTGATCAGCAAGTGTTTCAGCGATATCTACAATCCCTTGATCAAAAAATTGAGCTTCATCAATGACCACAGCATGCGTCTCTTTTTTAACATAACGTAAGATTTCATTTGAAGCAGACACAACAATCGATGGTTTTTTACTTAAATTATGAGAGACAATTTCTGGTTTTGTCGAGTAACGTTTATCGATGGCCGGTTTAAAAACAAGCACGTTTTGTTTTGCAAATTCTAATCTTTTAATACGGCGGATGAGTTCTTCTGTTTTACCTGCAAACATGGGTCCGCAAACCACTTCAATAAATCCGTTTTTATATGTGTGATACATAAGATTCCCCTTTTTTGATAATAAAAAACGTGAGAAACTCACGCTTTTATTGTATTAATCTTCTTGTGTTTCTGCTTCAGCAGTTGCTTCTTCTTTTACTTCTTCAACTTCAGGTGTTTCTACTGAGTGTTGACCACGTTGGTAACGTTTATTGAAACGATCGACACGTCCTGCAGCTTGAATAAATTTTTGTTGGCCTGTATAAAATGGATGTGTATCTGAACTCACTTCCACTTTAATCACTGGATATTCTTTTCCATCACCTTCATAAACAACAGTATCTTTTGTTGAAATGGTAGATTCAATTAAGTATTGTCTGTTTGTTTGAGAGTCTTGGAATACGACTAAACGTGTTTTTGGTTGTACATCTTTTCTCATGCTTTTCTCCTTCCGCCATGATGATTACATCATAGTAAGTTACGCAAACGTTATTATATCAAATAATATCTTAAGTATCAAGTTATTACACGCGAACTTGTGTAAATTTTTTTAAGACGTCTAAAAACTTGACGGTAATTAATCCTGTTACGATTCCTGCAGGAATCGATATGGCAAGCATAATCGGTAAATATCCAAGTACTGCAACCGATCCAATCACAAAGATACCTGCAAAGATTTGACCAAACGTATGAAAGAGTGACCCTATTATAGAAATACCTGGAATACCAAAGAACTTGAGTTTATAAATGAGTGCCATGGCGATACTTGCAAAGATGCCTCCTGATAAACTCATATAAAAAATTGGGCTTAAAAGTCTACCTGTAAGTAGTGATACAATCACAACCCGCATGACAACAAGTAAAATACTATCTTTAGGATTATATAAGACTAAAACAACAAGGGTCACAATGTTAGCAAGTCCAATTTTAGCACCTGGAACAGGAATCACATTAATCCACGATTCTAAGACGTTTAAAACAGTTGCTACAGCAAGTAAGTTTGAATATAAGGTGAGTTTTTTAACGTTACTCATAAAACAAAGTCTTCTTCGGCATTTTTAAATTCGACACGCACGCTATTGGGTAAACAAATGAGTGCACCACTAGTAATTTCACCTTGTTTTGAACACACGTTATAAGGGGATTGTTCTTCATTAATTTGAACCGATTGTTTTTCAAAGTCATAGGTAATGACGACTTCTTGTCTGATGCCGTCAACTTCATAATCGCCAAGTAAGGTAATGGTGTTATTTGAAAGATCGACATAAGGATATCTTGTGTTTGTTTCTGTTTCTTGGTAGTAGTGGATGGCGATTTGTTCTGATACAAAATCAATGGTTGCAATCGCTTCTTTATTTGACCCATAGTAAATACTTGCAGATGTTGCGGTACCATTTGATAATGTTAACGTTAAAATCAACCAGGTAAATAATACAAAGATGACGATACCGAGTCCTAAAAAAAGATCTCGTTTTGTTTTTAATGATAAATTACTCATGATAAGAGATCCTCAAAATAAACATCTGTAATAAAGGTATCAATGGTGTTATCTGAGTTGTAGCGAATGACTTGAATGTTTAACGATGCTTGATGGGTTTCCATGAAAGCATCAAAAACATTTGTGGGCATCACAAATAATGCTGTCGATAACGCATCTAATAATCCAGCATCATCCCCAATGATGGTCAGTGCGGCATAGTCGTGGGTTGGGTTGAGTGTAAAAGGAGAAATCAGATGATGATATCTTAACCCTTGATACATGGTGTATTGTTCAAAGTTACCTGAAGTTGCAAGTGACTGATTTTTAATATGGATGATACCATATGGTTCTTTAAAAAAAGGTAGTGATGTGATGGGATCTGTTAAAGAAGTGATATACACTTCGTTTTGAGTGGGTCTATTGATATTTTGACCAACACTAATGGTTGAAGATCCTGCGGAAATAGAAAAATAAGTAATATCCTCTTCAATTAGGTAGTCTTTTGCTAGTTCAGTTGCATATCCTTTAGAAAAAGCACCAACATCAAGTTCGATATCTGATCCTTTGATTGTAATAAAATATGTATCGTTGTCTGATTCTAATATAATTTCATTGTCTTCAATCTTCATAGCATTGATGGTGGATTGTGTTTGATTGAAGGCTTCTGTTGAAACTTCGAAATCATAGATGAGTTGGTTTTTTTGAAATGTTAATAAGTTTTCTTCATCTTGAACTTGAATGGTTGTTTCATCAGTGGATACGACTTCATAACTTTGATAAATCGGGTTATTTTCATAGGTTCTCACATAAATTGAATTGCCTACGGTGAGATCATTTGGTGTATTTAAAATAAGATTTTTCCAAGTTTTGACCGGTTTACCAAGACCAATATTAAAGTACCCTTCTGTAAGGGTTTGAAGTCTTAATGCTTCTTCTAATAATAGATACAATGCTTGATCTATTTCAAGTTTGGTGTCTTTTTGTTGATTAATTGAATAGATATTTTCTAAGTAAATAGAATCCTGATTAAGACCTTGATAATTATTGGTGAGGGCATCATAGGTTTCATAAATATCATTTAAAGCTTGAAAATGTATGTCAGCTACTTCTTCAGTGCCGTATAAAGAGATCGTAATTGAGGTATACATATAGTCATAAAATGTGATGGAATGAATCTCTTCGTTACTTGTACACGCAGAAAAAATGATCGCTGTTGCGAGCACGGTTAATACAAATAGGATTTTTTTAATGAAGATTGTCGCCATGTTTCACCCACTTTAATTATATCATATTAGGGTCGACATGTTGGTGAACAAATCAAAGATGTTAGCTTAGTTTTGTTTATGAAGTAATTATCTTTATTGGATGTTGGTTCTTATATGTTGAAATGGATATGTCCTTCTATTAAGCTCGATAAAAAACACTGTAGACAAATAATTTACAGTGTTTTTGTCACGGTTTATGAGCTTTTAAAAAGTAAAAATTCTTTATTTATTTTAACGGGAATTGGCTCGTGAAAAGACTAATTTCTTTTCTCAGTTTTTCTAATACAACATCGTTTTTATGATTTTTTAATGCTTCGTCAATCCAAGAACTAATTTGTTCCATATCTTTTTCAATCATGCCACGTGTTGTAACGGCTGGTGATCCAATACGAATACCGCTTCCATATTTTGGTTTTTGAGTGTCGAATGGAATCGTATTTTTATTGGTTGTAATATAAATGGAATCAAGTGTTTTTTGCGCATCAAGTCCTGTGATTTGATGTTTTTGAAACACGTCAATGACAAGTAAATGGTTATCTGTATCACCACTAATCACACGGTATCCAAGTTTTTTAAATGCTTGGACAAATGCCTTCGCGTTGTTTAGAACTTGTTGCTGGTAATCTTTAAATGCTGGCTGTTGAGCCTCTAAGAAAGCAATTGCTTTCCCTGCAATCACATGCATGAGAGGGCCACCTTGCATACCGGGAAACACTGCTTTGTCTACTTTTTTAGCAATTTCTTCTATATTTGTCATAATGATACCGCCACGAGGACCGCGTAACGTTTTATGAGTTGTTGAGGTTACTACATGTGCATAAGGAAGTGGCGATGGATGTAAGTTTGTAGCAACGAGTCCAGAGATGTGTGCAATATCAGCGTGCAAGTATGAGCCTACTTCATCTGCGATTTCTCTAAATTTCTTAAAATCAATTGTTCTCGAATAAGACGAGTATCCAGTAATAATTAATTGGGGTCTTACGATTTTAGCAATCTTTAGAATGTCTTCATAGTCTAGCGTTTCAGTTTTAGGGTCTAGTGAATAATGAAAGCCTTGATACACTTTACCTGAAAAGTTAAGTGGATACCCATGAGTTAAGTGGCCACCTTCATTTAAAGATAATGATAATATTTTGTCACCAGGTTTTAATAGCGCTTGAAAAACAGCTGCATTGGCTTGAGATCCCGAGTGAGGTTGAACGTTTGCAAAAGAAGCTTGAAAAAGTGTTTTTAAACGTTCAATCGCTTCTTCTTCAATTTTATCTACGACTTCACAACCACCATAATAGCGGTTGCCTGGATAACCTTCAGCATATTTGTTTGTTAGAATAGAGCCTTGTGCTTCCATCACTGCATCAGATGTATAATTTTCAGATGCAATAAGTTCTATGTGTTTTTTTTGACGTTCAAATTCTTCTTGAATTATATTAAAAATTACGTGATCTTTATTCATGTTTTTTCCTCGCAATCATTGTACTTATTATATCATTTGATAATATAAATATATGTGTATAAGTTTTCTATTTATAGTTGTGTTGGTTTTTAATACATTTCATTAAAATAAAAACCACATGCATGGTTTCATTCATTCATTGACGTTGTGATAAACATCTTGAACATCATCAAGTTGGTCAAGAAGATTGAGTAGTTTTTCTACATTTTGTTTAGCGTCCTCTGATGAAAGTGTCACATCATTGGTTGACATCCAAAGAATCGTATCTGTGATGTATTCGATATTTTCTTTGCTTTCATCTAGAGCTTGTTTAATTGTTGAATAATCTGATGCATCCCCGTATATGGAGATTCCATCTTCCTCGACGTCAACATGTTTAATATTTAAATCTTTTTCGATTGCAATTTCTAATATGTCATCTTCAGACATGTCTTTAATCGTAAAAAGTGCTTGGTGTTCAAATTGGAAAACGACACTTCCATTTATTCCTAGTTTTCCACCAGTTTTAGTAAAGCAGTTTCTAACTTCAGCGATGGTTCTGTTGACATTGTCAGTGAGACATTCAACGATAAACATACTTCCTTCTGGTCCAAATCCTTCGTAGCGCATTGATAAATAGTTTTCATCTGTACCTCCTTTAGCTTTATCAATTGCGCGTTTGATGACATCAGATGGAATTTGATCACGTTTTGCACGATCGATGATTTGTTTTAGTGAGATGTTAACGTCAGGATCTGGTATGCCTGATTTGGCTGCCATAAGAAGTTCTTTTCCATAGCGAGCGTATAATTTTGATTTTACAGCAGCTGTTTTAACCATGGCTGCTTTTCTAACTTCAAATGCGCGTCCCATAGTTGTTTTCCTTTTATTTATTAAATGTTTGTTGATACGTCTTAATCGATTTTGAAATGATCTTTTTAGCTGCATCAGGACCATCGATATCTAAAACGTATGTGGTTTTTCCTTCTAATGCTTTATATACTTCGAAAAAATGACCCATTTCTGAAATAACATGTTGAGGGAGTTCGTGGACATTTTTATATTGTGAGAGTGATGGATCACCTTGAGCAATCGCAATGATTTTTTCATCATTTTCATCTGAATCTCTCATTTTAATAACTCCAATTGGCGTGCAGTTCACTAAACTCAGCGGTTCAATATCTTCTTGACATAAAACAAGCACATCAAGTGGGTCACCATCTTCAGCGAGTGTTCTTGGTATAAATCCGTAGTTTGCTGGATAATGGGTAGATGTAAACAATACACGGTCTAATATAATCATGCCTGTTTCTTTATCTAACTCATACTTCTTTTTTGATCCTTTTGAAATTTCGATGCATGCAACAAACTGTTCTGGTTGAATGCGTTCATCACTAATGTCGTGCCAAATATTCATTTTTGACCTCATTTCGTATTTATTTTAACATGTTTTTCATACAAATGATACGTATTTAAAAGAAGTGCATGAATCGTCATTGGTCCAATACCACCAGGTACGGGAGTAATTGCTGACACATGATCATAAACATCGTTATAATCGACATCACCAACAAGTTTTTCATCAACTTTATTAATACCCACATCTAAAATAATTGCATCTTTTTTAATCATGTTTTTGTTGATGAGATGCGGTTTTCCAACTGAAACAACAAGAATGTCAGCTTGTTTTGTATGGTAATTTAAATCTTTTGTTTTTGAGTGACATACGGTTATGGTTGCACCTAAATCCATGAGTAATCTTGCAATAGGAAATCCAACGATGTTGCTTCTACCTATAATAACGGCGTGTTTTCCTAAAACATCAATATTGTATGCCTTAAGAAGTAATGTCATTCCATAAGGGGTCGCAGGTTTTACAGCTGGTTTCCCTTGATATAATAATCCTTGATTAAGAACATGAAACCCATCAGCATCTTTTGACACATCGATAGCTTGTGTTAAATAAGATTCATCTAAATGTTTAGGTAGTGGAAGTTGTAAGATCATACCGTCAACGTCTTTGTTGTTATTTAGCATTTGTATCTTTTGATAAACCGTTTCTGTTTGAACGTCATCTTCAAAATGATGAAGTGTTGCTTTCATTCCTACAGATTCAGCGGCTTTTAACTTACCTTTAATGTAGGATAAGCTTGCTGGATGAGAACCTACAAGGATAATGGCTAGGTGAGGTGCTCTGTATTTTTTTAAATCCTCTTGAATGTTTAATTTAAGTGCATTGTTTAGATTTAAAGCAGTTTCTTTTCCATTTAAGATCATGAAGTCACCTCGATAATTTCACCGTTATCTTGAAGTTTAAATTGAAGTGCACGTGGTGTTTGATATAATCCGGGCATTACCATGATCCCTTTTGTTTGAGCGACTAAAAATCCGGCACCAAGAGAAGGTCTTATTTTAGATATTTCAATGGTAAACCCTTCTGGTCTGCCTTTTAAAGTCGCATCACCAGATAATGATAATGGTGTCTTTGCCATACAAATAGGTAAGTGCCATCCTAGTTTTTGAAATCTTTCTATATCTTTTAACGCTGATTTAGAAAACGTAACCTCTTTCGCTCCGTAAATTGAGGTTGCAATCTTTTCTATATTAGCTTGTATGTTTTTCGATGGTTGATATAAGGGTTTAAATGGTATTTGGGTTGCGCATAGTTTCACTACTTCATTCGCAAGATCTTGCATCCCTTTTCCACCTTCTTTAAATCCTTTAGATAAAGCAATCGGAAAAGCATTTTTTTTTGCCCATGTTAAGACATATTCCGTTTCTTCAAGCGGATCATTATCAAAATGATTCAAAGAAATTACGAATGGTAAATTAAATGCTTTGATATTCTCGATGTGTTTTTCTAAGTTTTTCATTCCTTCTTTGAGAGCATGTATATCGGGTTGTGCGTACTCTGTAGCACCACCATGTTGTTTAAGCGCTCTAAGTGTCGCAACAATAACCAATGCATCTACATCATGGTTTAAATGAGGCATTTTCAAATGTAAAAACTTTTCCATGCCTAAGTCTGCTCCAAAACCTGCTTCTGAGACTACATAATCCGCCAATTTAAGAGCTAGTTTTGTTGCTACTAAGGAATTACACCCATGTGCAATGTTTGCAAATGGACCGCAATGAACAAGTGTAGGAACACCTTCTAAAGCTTGTACAAGATTAGGGTTCATCGCTTCTTTTAATAGTAAAACCATTGCATCTGCTGCTCCTAAATCTGAAACAAAAACGGGTTCATTTTTAGAATTATAACCGATTAAAATACGATCTAATCTTCTTTTTAAATCAAAGATATCAGAAGCAAGTGATAATACTGCCATTACTTCTGAAGCAGCCGTAATGATAAATTGATCTTCTCTTTGTTTTGTTTGAATGGTTCTTAGATTACGATCATTCATATCCATGACACGTGGCCATGTAACTTCATTTAAATCAAGTTGGTTTCCGTGAAACATATGATTATCAATCAGTGCAGATAATAAGTTATTGGCTGCTGTAATTGCATGTAAGTCTCCTGTAAAATGAAGATTGATGTCTTCTTCAGGAACAACACTAGATAACCCCCCACCTGTAGCACCACCTTTTAACCCAAAAACAGGTCCTAAAGAAGGCTCTCTAAGTGCTAAGCTAGAGGATTTTCCAATGTATTTCAACCCTTGAGCAAGTCCAATCGAAGTTGTGGTTTTTCCTTCACCTGCAGGGGTTGGGTTAATGGCTGTTACTAAGATGAGTTTTCCATCTTTTTTATGTTCAAGGGTTTTCATGACTTTTAAATCAATTTTTGCTTTATATTGACCGAATGGTAAAAAGTATTGGTCATCAATATAAAGTGATTCATATATGTCTTTAATAGGTTTCATTGTTCCCCCTTTTTCTTATTCATTATAACACAGCTATTTGATAAGGTAAAAGCGTCTCAAATAATTGACATGCAAGATAAAGCCAATGTTCATTTTTTTGATAATGCTCCATTTTTAATACGATATGTCCTCGTTCAAAATCTAGTGATGATGGTGCTCTAAATTTTTTAACTGTTTGCATAAATGGTTGCTTGTTATAACTATCCCCTACATCTTTGTGGAAGGTGAATTTAATGTATGTCGGTGTTTGGGATACTTGTATGACTTTTAATTTGTTGCTTAATTTTTTAAATAGTTTTTCATACATGTATTGTCGTAATTCACCGTCAATTGGGCCAAAACGGTCTGTCAACTCTTCTTTGAGTGTTTCTACATCTTCTAGCGTGTGAAGTGTTGCAATACGTTTATGAATTTCGATTCTTAGGGTATCATAATTGGCGTATTGAGGATCAACGTGTCTTGCTGCATACGCTTCATTGTCTTTAGGCTCTAAATCATCAAAAGCTTTTTTACCCGTCATTGCTTCTTCAACGAGTTTCATGTAAAGTTCATAACCAACAGTATCGATAAATCCTGATTGTTCTTGACCTAATATGTCTCCTGCACCACGAATTGCAAGATCTCGTAATGCAATTTTGTACCCACTTCCAAGAGCCGTGAAATCTTGAATCGCTTGTAATCTTTTTCTAGCTTCGTCATTAATGGTTAGGTATTGCTCATAAAATAAGTATGCATAAGCGATACGATCACTTCTACCAACACGTCCACGTATTTGATAAAGTTGAGATAGTCCAAGTTTATCTGCATCATGGATAATGAGTGTGTTTGTATTTGGGATATCTATTCCTGTTTCAATAATCGTTGTGGAGATTAATACATCATATTCGTGTTCAATAAAATTAGTAAGTACATCTTCTAGTTCATCGCGGTGTAGTTTCCCGTGAGCGTAAGCAATTCTTGCGCTTGGAACAAGTTTTTTTAGTTTTTGAAGCATCCCTGTCATCCCTGAAACACGATTAAATAAATAAAATACTTGTCCTCCTCTTGCGATTTCCCTTTCTATCGCTCCTTTTACAAGTGCTTCATTTCTTTCTACTAAGTATGTTTGAACAGGATATCTGTTTTTAGGTGGTGTTTCTATCATTGACATATCTTTTAATCCCATAAGTGACATTTGAAGTGTTCTAGGGATTGGGGTTGCAGACGTGGTTAATGTATCCACTGATTTTTTTATTTCACGAATGATTTCTTTTTGTTCAACACCAAATCGTTGTTCTTCATCCACAACAAGGAGTCCTAAATCTTTAGGAATGATATCTTTTGATAAGACACGATGCGTTCCTATTAAAACATCAAGTAGTCCCTTTTTAAAATTTTCTATGTATTGCTTTTGATCTTTTTGAGTCACAAAGCGACTTAAAATTCCAACAGTAGCTCCGTATTTTTCAAAGCGCTCTTTAAATGTGTGGTAGTGTTGTCTAGCTAGTACAGTTGTTGGTACTAAAACAATCACTTGTTTTGCGTTTGTAACTGCTCTAAATCCTGCTCTTAATGCCACTTCTGTTTTACCAAAGCCAACGTCTCCACAAATAAGGCGATCCATTGGTTTGTCGCCTTCCATATCATAAAGCGTTTCAATGATTGCTTTTTGTTGGTCAATGGTGGGTTCATATGGAAAATCTAAGGCAAAACTTGTTTCTAAATCTTCAACGTATTCAAACTTTTGTCTTGTAGTGTGCTCTCTTTCTGCATAAATATTAATAAGTCTATCACTTAGATCTTTAATTTTTTGTTTGACTGATGCTTTTGTTTGTGTCCAAACTTTGCTTCCTAGTTTTGATAACTTAGGTGTTGATGTATCTTTTTGACTATACTTTAAAACGCGATCCATTTGGTCCATTGGAACATAAAGTGCTTCATCATTTGCATACATTAAATGTAGATAATCTCTCTTTTTAAGGCCAAGTTCCATGGTTTTAATTCCAATATATTGGCCAATGCCGTAATCATAATGAACGACATAGTCTCCTAGATTTAAGTCATCTGTACTATGTATTTTTGACGTTTGATTCATGACTGAGCGGTATGAAGAACGAATGGTTTTTTGTTTATTAAAAATGGTAGTTTCATCTAAATATAATCGTTGCTGGTGGGTATCATAAAAAGATCCAATCATATAATCATCTGTAAATATTACTGGGTAGTTTTCAATAAGTGTTTTTGCTTGGTCTAAAAAAACTTCTTTAAGCGCTTTTGTCGGAAGTGAAATGATGATTTGTTTTAAATTGGTTGTTGTTTTAATGTCATGTAATAACAGTTGAATGTTTTGTTGGTAAAAGGGGACTTCTTCTATATGAAGAGAGATGCCTTCATCTTCTGAGTGTTGAGTGTAAAGTTTGATGTGGGAGATTTTCAATAAGTCAGCGAGTTGTTTTTCTTTGACAAGGTTTAAAAAATATTGACCACCCATTGCGTGTTCATACGTTTGAAATTCATTTTCTTTTTGTTGTTCATTAAGTGTCATTTTATGTACATCAACCATCACGATATAATGATCTTCACTAAATGCTGTGATGTTTGATGTCAATTGATTCATTGCATGTATATAAATATCTAATCTTTCTAGATGTTTACGCTCTTTTATGAACTCAATATCATTGTTAAGTTTTTTATGTTCTTTTTCGGATAACTTGTCGTTGTTTAAGTCTTTTTCGAGTTTTTCAATAAGTTTTTCTTTCATTGTGTCTGTATAAAAAAGCTCGTTGACAGGAACAATATCAATTTGATCTAATTTAGCAATAGACCGTTGTGTATCTAGTTCAAAAAACTTAATTGTTTCTAGTGTTTTACCAAAAAAATCAAGTCTTACTGGATGCTCGTATTGAAGCGAGTAAAAGTCAATGATATTTCCTCTTGTAGAAAAATCACCTGGTTTTTCAACGGTATGAACATTTTGATACCCGTTATAAACTAAATATTTTAAAAGATCGTCTTTAATGTAGTTATTGTTTGTTAGAAGTGTTGTTTTCGCTTGTTCATAGTCATTAACTGATAACGTTGATCTTGAAAGTCCCTGGTGTGTGGTAATAATTACAAACGGTTTTCCAGTAAGAAGCTGATAAATGGTAAATAGCCTTTCTGTCTTAAATTCTGGACTTCCAAGTGCCATCAAATAGGTAAGGGTTTGATCTACTGGATAAAAAAGGATGTTGTTTGCATCCAATACTTTTTGAAGATGGTCATAATACTGCTGAGCTTCATATAAATTAGGCAATACGATAAAAATGTTTTTTTGTGTCTCCTCATAAAGTTGAGACAAAAAATACATATTATAAGGGTGTGTAGAATGTTTAAAAACCAGCGTTTCATTACGCTGGGCTTTTAATTGATCGATATGTTTTTTTGGAATAATAATATCTTGATAGGTCATTATTTTTTTGTATTGTGTTTTGTCATAATATCAACAAATGGAACATTTTGAATAAACGCTTCTATAATTTCAAGACACGCAATCGTCACTTCTTCAACTATTTTTTCTTCTGATTTGCTGAAATTAGAGAGTACATATTGATCGAGTGGGATATTTTTGTTTTCTCCAATACCAAATCTAACACGTTTAAATTCCCGAGAATGAAGCTGTGTAATGATATTTTTTAATCCGTTTTGACCTCCATGTCCGCCTTTTTCTCTAAGTCGTAAGGTGCCAACATCTAAATAAATATCATCAACAAAAATAAGTATGTTTTCTAAGGCAATGTCATAAAATTGTATGACTTTTGAAATCGATTGACCTGATAAATTCATATATGTGTTTGGTTTTAAAAAGACTGTTTTATCTTCTCCAGAACCATATATAGCGATATCACCTAGAAACTTATCTTTGGTTTGTATATTTATTTTTTTTAATTCAATATACCTATCTAAAACAATAAAACCAGCATTATGTCTGGTTTTTTCGTATTGTTTACCTGGATTCCCTAAACCAACAATCAGTTTAATCATTTTCTGGTCTTACTCTGTGTGCAAGTCTATCAAATAATTGACTAATTGGGAGGTCTTCTGCAATATGAACAATAGAACGACCTAATAATTTTCCAATTGAAATTTGTTTAATTTTAGTTGATTTGGAGAGATCGACTTGAATGGTGTCTGTAACTAAGACTTCTTTTAATACTGAATTTTCAATTAATTCAATTGAATTGCCTGAAAACACAGGATGAGTTGCCATCGCATAAACTTCAGATGCTCCAGCATCGATGAGCGCTTGAGCACCAGCACATAATGTTCTTGCAGTATCAATCATATCATCAATCATAATTGCTTTCATCCCTTTGACATCACCAATGATGTGTTGAATTTCAGCAACATTTGGTTTAGGTCTTCTCTTATCAATGATTGCAAGCGTTGCACCAAGGACATTTGCAACCATACGAGCACGTGTCACACCACCGTGATCTGGTGAAACAACAACAACATTGCTTGTGTCATAAGTATTGATAAATGTTTCTGCAAGAAGTGAACTTGCTGGGAAATTATCGATTGGAATATTAAAAAACCCTTGAATTTGAGCGGCATGTAAGTCAATAGAAATCATTCGATCAATGCCTGAAACTTCAATAAGATCTGCGATTAATTTTGCAGTAATTGGTTGTCTTGATTTTGATTTTCGGTCTTGTCTTGAGTATCCATAATAAGGCATGATTACTGTAAGCGACTTCGCTGAAGCTCTTTTGATCGCATCTGCCATAATGAGTAGTTCCATGATATGTTCGTTTGCTGGTGCAGAAGTTGATTGGATGATAAAAACATCATGACCTCTCACACTTTCTTCGATATTGACTGTGATTTCTCCGTCTGCAAATTTAAAAACTTCTGCTTTGGATAGTGGGATTTGTGCTGCCTCGGCAATTTTTTCTGCTAGTGGTAAATTTGAACTTAGTGCAAATAATTTTACTTTTTTATCACGAATGACTGACATATAGACCTCTTTTCCACTTTCTATTATACATGAATTTACAATATTTTTTCGTAAAAAAACACGCCATTTGACGTGTTCGTTGTGGTTGTGTTTATTCTTGTGGTGGGTTATTTTTTACTTCTTCAAATGCTTTTACAATGGCATCTTCGATTAACTTGCGCATATCGCCATGTATTGGATGAGCTATGTCTCTAAAAGTGCCGTTTGGTGTTTTTTTAGATGGCATTGCAACAAAAATTCCATTTTCTCCTTCAATGATGCGAATATCATGAACAACAAATGCATCATCAAACGTAATGGTAGCAACGCCTCTTAAACGACTATCACTTTCAACAAGTTTCACTCGAACATCGGTAATTTTCATCCTATTCCTCCACGATTCATCGTTATTAAGATTATATCATAAAAAAGTTTTATTTCAACTTTTGCATTTTTCTTAACGGCTTAATTAAAGCGTTTTTACGATATATAGCGGTTTAAAACCAAGGTTTTACGGCTTTATGTAAGCGTTTTACTATATAATTTAATAAAATCTTTTTGTGTGATTTGTTCTGCACGCACTTGAGAGGAATACCCTAATTCTTCTAAAAATGATGCTGTTTGTGATTTATTGATTGCTCGCGTCTCAAATAAATTGTTTAATAGTGTCTTTCGTTTTTGTTGAAAACAATCTTTAATAAATGCATGAAGTTCTTTATTTGGAGAACGCGTTCTTTTTAGTGTAATGACGGCACTATCTACTTTAGGGATTGGATAAAACGCTTTTTTTGTAACAGTGAAAGCATACGTTACGTCAAATGAAAGTTGCATCATCACTGATAAAGCATTATAAGCTTTTGAATTTGGTTGGGCTGATAGTCTTTCTGCAAATTCTCTTTGAACCATGAATGTGGCTGAGGTGATATGTTCAATATCTAAAACTTTAAATAGTATTGGTGAGGTGATGTTGTATGGAATGTTGCCTATGATGTTGGTATCTTTAGTATCGAAGTTCTCAACAGACAAAAAGTCTTTGAAGATTACTTCTAGATTTGGATTGATCGTCTCTAATTTTTCTAATGTATGTTTTAGTGACTCATCGATTTCATAGGCTTTAATCGTGGCTGCTTCTTTTACTAGATATTTTGTTAAACCACCTTCACCAGGTCCGATTTCGATGACATGTTGGTTTTTTATTTGTGCCGTTGAAACAATTTTTTTTAAAAGATTTTCATCTCTTAAAAAGTTTTGGCCAAACTTCTTTTTAAATTGATGTGCCATATATAATCCTTTGGATATCTTCTTTTGTCTTCCCTATTAAATTAAGTCTTTTATATAGTGTTTTTGCATTTGCATAACCAAGATGAAGTTCTTTAGTAACTTTT
Source organism: Bacillota bacterium (assembly GCA_027620815.1). Classification (GTDB taxonomy): domain Bacteria; phylum Bacillota_I; class Bacilli_A; order Acholeplasmatales; family Acholeplasmataceae; genus UBA8290. The sequence goes on from JAQCDH010000004.1 coordinate 23,602, forward strand.
AATCTTCTTTGTTTTGCTTCTTTATGGCCCTCTAAACCAAGATCAATATACGCTTCTTTTGATAGTGTGATTTCATAACTTTGGATCATGATATGTTGAATTGCTTCATCTAAATGTTCTTTAGAAACGTGTTCAATTCCAATTTTTCTTTTATGTTTTGCAACGCTTTGATCGATATAGATGTGTCTCGGTTCTTTGAGTTTATCTGCAACTTGTTTTCTTATTTTTTCTCCAGGATAATCTGGATCAAAAAGTAATACAATTTCAAAATCATCTTGATATTTGATTAAAAACTCAAGACTTTCTTTTATCATGGCGCTTCCACCAACCGAAATCGTTTCAATGTTTGGGTATAACGACTTTAAGTGGTGTTCATCGTGTATGCCTTCAACAACAAATAATGTTTTTTTCATATACAAAAAAGTGCCGCTTTAGGCACTATGATTTAATCTCGTATGTTTTAACAAGTGTTGCAAGATCACCGGTATTGAGCATAAACGCGCTACCATCATCTGTATCTAAATGACAATCAAGTGCATAGCTTTTAGAAACACGGCATAACACATTTCCTAAAAGTCCCGGTTTTTCACCTTCTACTAAAATAGAGACGATGTCTCCGTTTGAGACACCAAATGCTTTTGCATCTTCTAGAGAAAAGTGGATGTGTCTATCAGCAATGATCACACCTTCTTCTAATTCAACACTTCCTTCGGGTCCAACAAGTGTGCACGGTCCACTTCCTTTAACATCGCCTGAAGATCGAACGGGAGCAATAAACCCTCCTCGAAGTGCATCGCTTCTTGAAATTTCAACTTGTGAAGCGGGTCGAACGGGTCCTAATATACGGACGCCTTTAATCACATTTCCTTTTGGTGAAACAATATCTACTTTTTCATTAGCTGCATATTGTCCAGGTTGAGATAACGGTTTGAATTCTGTAAGTTCATACCCTTTCCCAAATAACGTCTCTAAATGTGCTTGTGTAACGTGGACATGACGTCCTGATATGCCTAGTGGTATTTTTTTCATGTGTTCACCTTCCTTAAATATATTAACATAATAAAGTGTATTTTCAAAACAAAAACTATGCTACAATAAAGCCATAAGAGGTAATTATGAAAACAATTTTTGAAAAAATACGAGACAAAGAAATCCCATCATATATGGTGTATGAAGATGAACTTGTCATGGCGTTTTTAGATATTTCACAAGCAACAAAAGGACATACACTTGTTGTCTCAAAAGAAGCCTTTACTGATGTCCTAGAAACTCCTGATGAAATTTTATCTCACATGTTTGTTGTTGCAAAAAAAATTGCAAAGGCATTAAAACAAAGTTTAAATCCAAAGGGATTTAATTTCTTAAGTAATGTTGGCGAGGTATCTGGTCAAACAATATTTCACGTTCATTTACATGTGATTCCAAGATATGATTCTAATGATGTGACACTTGCGTTTTTGCCTAACACTCAAGATAAAGATTTTGAATCCTTACTTACAAGGATTCAAGCGGCATTATTTTAAACCCAACACCATCTTTTGTGTTATAGACTTCAATTGAGAAATGAAATAAATCCATTGTTCTTTTTACAATAGATAATCCAAGACCAAATTGCCCTTTTGGGCCTTTTTCATAGGGTTTAAATAGTGTGTGAATGAGTTTCTCTTCAATATGATCACCATCGTTTTCAAATGTGAGAATATTGTTTTTGAGTGTGATTTGAATAGTTGTTTTCGCGTATCTTAACATGTTATCAACAATATTTGAAAACGCTGAGAAGAAATAGTCATAAACACCATAGTATGTTGAATCATCTAAATCTAAAACAAACTGTATGTCATCTTTTCTAAATTTTTGTTGGTCATAAATATGCTCAATGACTTCACTAACTCGAATGTGTGACCGGTCTTGTTCTGTCACGGCATGTTCAAGTTTTGTAAGTTCAATGAGTTGTTTGACTTTATGGTTTAAAATGTCTGCTTGTTTTGTAATAATGTTCGTGTCTTCAATACCCGCAATGCCATCACGTATCGCTTCTGCATAAGATTGAATAACGGCAATTGGGGTTTTAAAGTCGTGTGAAATGTTTTGAATCATTTCTTGTTTTGTTTTTTCATTTGATTCGATTTCTTTTCTCATGGTTTCAATACGATTGGCAAGTTCAGAGATTTCATCTTCACCAACGACTTCAATTGGAACATGGTAATTATTGGCTGATAGTTTTGTCACTTCACCTTGCAGTTTTCTAATACGGTCTAAAATAATTCTAGACCAAACAAGTATCGTTGTATTTCCAAGTAAAACAAGTGAAATAAAACTAATTCTTAAGATCACGTTAAAGGATGTTCCAAGGTTTTCCAAGTATGAACCATCTGTAAAGGTAACGATGAGGACATCATTTTGAAATCTAGTTAGATGAAAATAGTACGTGTCTTCTCCATATGTCTCTGTTTTCTCATTACTTAACCACGTATTCATTCTTAAATAAAGTTGTCTGTGTGTATAGACACTATCAATGATTTGAAATTGAGAATCATAATCTTTTATACCGTCTTTATAGATGATGTACCCGTTATAGTCACTTCTTAAAAAAGGACTTTCTAGTCCTTCATTTAAATAGGCATCAAATACGTTGTTTGCATAGGTTGCTAATTGATTACGGTTTTGTTCTGCTCTAAAATCTTCAAAAACATAATTCATCCCGAGTGTGAAAAACAAACTTGTAAGCAAAATAACAACCGTAAAAACAATATAAAACTGGGTTGAAAGTCTTAATCTTTTCATAACATCCGATAACCGAAACCATAAATGGTTTCAATTTTTAAATCTGGCATTTTTTGTCTTAAACGTCTTAATAAATCGTCTACAACACGATCGCTACCGTAGTAATTATCTCCCCAAACGTGTTTTAATATCGCATCTCTTTCAAGTGGTGTATTTGGGTGATTTAAAAAGTATGCGAGCATTTCAAATTCTTTATTTGTGAGGTCAATAAGAACATCACCTTCATGAATTTGTCTTTTATTTGTATCAATGATGTAAGGTGCATATTCAATCACACCTTCAGCGTTAGGATGGGTTCTTCTTAAAATTGCTTGAACACGTAGCATGAGTTCTTTCGGTGAAAATGGTTTTGCTAAGTAATCATCACTTCCAAGTTCGAGTCCAACAATTTTATCAATGTCTTGGTCTCTTGCTGAAGTAAACATAATGGCTTGTTTTGGATTTTTCTCTTTGATTTTTTTAATGAGGTCATATCCTGTGATTTCGCCTTTAAGCATGATGTCTAAAATCCACAAATCTACAGGCTCTTCTAGCATTTCTAACGCGTCTTCACCGTTATCATAAACGTTAACTAAATATCCTTCTCTTTGTAGGTATTTTCTTATTATTTCTGATAATTCGTATGCATCTTCTACATAAACTATGGTCACGTTTTCCTCCTTTTTTTAGGAAATGACTTTGGTGTGCATATATGGTATAAGCACTTCTGGTACGGTAATGGTTCCGTCTTCATTTTGATAGTTTTCAATAATCGCAATCATGGTGCGTCCTATCGCAAGTCCTGATCCGTTTAACGTATGAACATATTCTGCTTTAGAGTCAGGGGTTCTTTTAAAACGGATACTTCCTCTTCTTGATTGATAATCTTCAGCGTTTGAAATTGAACCTATTTCACGGTAACGTTGTTGACCTGGTAAATACACTTCGATATCGTATGTCTTCGCCATACCAAATCCCATGTCTCCAGTGCACAAGGCAACAACTCGGTAAGGCAGTTGTAGTTTCTGAAGAATTTTTTCAGAGTGCAATAACATCGTTTCTAACGCTTCATAAGAATCTTCTGGTTTGGTAAATTGGATGAGTTCCACTTTATGAAACTGGTGTTGTCTTAAAATACCTTTTGTATCTTTTCCAGCAGATCCGGCTTCCGATCTAAATGCTGTTGTGTAAGATACAAATTTTACAGGTAGGGGCTCGTTGATGATTTCATCGCGGTAATAATTGATTGAAGGAACTTCAGCGGTTGGATTTAAATACCAATTTCTGTCCTCTAACTCTATTTTAAAAGCTTCGTCTTTAAATTTAGGAAATTGACCTGTTGCAACCATGGATGCTTCATTCACGATGTAAGGAAGGATCATTTCAGTGTATCCATGTTCAAGGGTATGGGTGTCCATCATGAATTGAAGGAGTGCGCGTTCTAATCTTGCACCTAGTCCTTTATCAACAACAAACCGACTCCCTGTAATTTTAGCGGCACGATCAA
>JAQCDH010000005.1 GCA_027620815.1 Bacillota bacterium
AAAGAAAATGGGATGTTACAATCTTACTTCAAAAAGGCGATCACGTCACACCAGGTATGATTTTTGCAGAAGTTTTTGAAACAAAACTTTTTAAACATAAACTCATGATTCCACCAAATATTCATGGTGAAATTTTAACAATCAAAAAAAGTGGATTATATCACGTCTTAGATACCATTTGTGAAATTCAAACAAAAGATGGTATCATCACCCTTAATTTAACTCAAAAGTGGCCAATTAAAACACAACGTCCCGTATTAGAAAGACATATTTCTCATGTGCCACTCATTAGTGGTCAACGCGTGATTGACACGCTTTTTCCAATTGCAAAAGGTGGTACAGCTGCCATTCCTGGTGGATTTGGAACCGGAAAAACAATGTTACAACATCAACTTGCGAAATGGTGTGATGCAGATTTAATCGTCTATGTAGGATGCGGGGAACGTGGCAATGAAATGACACAAGTACTTGAAGAGTTTAGTGAACTGATTGACCCAAGAACAAACCAACCACTTTTAGAACGTACCATTTTAATTGCAAATACATCCAACATGCCAGTTGCTGCACGTGAAGCAAGTATTTATACAGGTGTTTCGATTGCTGAATACTACAGAGACATGGGCTATCACGTTGCTTTAATGGCAGATTCTACGTCTAGATGGGCGGAAGCACTTCGTGAAATTAGTGGACGTTTAGAAGAAATGCCTGCTGAAGAAGGATTTCCTGCTTATTTACCAAGTCGTATCTCACAATTTTATGAACGTGCAGGTTATGTAGAAACATTAAATCATTTGACTGGTTCTGTGACGATAATTGGCGCAGTTTCACCTCAAGGTGCAGATTTTTCTGAACCCGTGACTCAAAATACAAAACGATTTGTTCGTACCTTTTGGGCACTTGATAAACAACTTGCTTATGCAAGACATTATGCAGCCATTAACTGGAACGAGTCTTATTCAGATTATGGACATGATTTAGATCGATATTACCGTGAACATGTTGCTGATGATTTTAATCTATTTAGACAAAAACTCATTTATTTACTTGCAGAAGAAACTAAATTACTTGAAATCGTCAAACTGATTGGTTCAGATGTTTTACCTGATGATCAAAAACTCATCATTGAACTTGGTCGTGTCATACGTATTGGTTTCTTACAACAAAATGCATTTCATAAAGATGACACGTATGTTCCCTTAAAAAAACAATATGATATGATGCGAATCATCATCTTCTTATATGACCAAGGGCTTCAATATGTCTCAGAACACAAATCCATTCAAGTGTTAAAAGAAACTCAAATTTTTGAAAATATCATTCAAATGAAATATGACATATCAAATGATGACACTTCTTCATTTGAGACGTATAGTAGCATGATCAAAGATGTCATGCGCAGAATTGATTAAGGAGGATTTTAGATGATCAAACAATATGTTGGATTAGACGAAATCCATGGACCACTCATCTTTTTAGACAATGTCAAAGATGTTGGATTTGAAGAAATGGTTGAACTCCAAGTAGAAGGAAAACCTTCTCGTTATGGACGTGTCGTTCATATTGATGGTGATCGTATTGCCATCCAAGTATTTGAAGGCACCAATGACTTATCATTAAATAATACACGTACAAGATTTTCTGGACGTGCCGTTGAAATTGGACTTTCTAAAGAGATTTTAGGACGTGTTTTTAATGGTTCAGGTCAACCGATTGATGGTTTAGGCGATGTTTTTATTGATGAATATCGACAAATTAATGGGTTTCCTTTAAATCCAGTATCAAGAATGTATCCAAGAAACTTTATACAAACAGGTGTCTCATCTATTGATGCACTTACAACATTAATTCGAGGTCAAAAACTCCCTATTTTTTCTGGTGCTGGACTTCCACACAATGAACTTGCAGTTCAAATTGTAAAACATGCTAAAATTGCCGAAGAAAAAGGGGAACAATTTGGTATTGTTTTTGCAGCGATGGGTGTGAAACATGATGTTGCAAACTATTTTAAAACGCAGTTTTTAGAAGCAGGTGTCATGCACCGTGTTGTGATGTATGTCAATGTCTCTAATGAACCCATCATTGAACGTATATTAACACCACGATTTGCGTTATCAGCAGCTGAATATTTAGCGTTTACACATCACATGCATATTATGGTCATCATGACAGATATGACGTCTTATTGTGAGGCGTTAAGAGAATTTTCTTCTTCTAAAGGTGAAATTCCAGGGCGAAAAGGGTATCCAGGTTATTTATATTCAGATCTTGCATCACTTTATGAACGTGCTGGACTCATTAAAAATATTGAGGGATCTGTCACTCAAATTCCAATACTTACGATGCCAAATGATGATATCACGCATCCAATTCCAGACTTAACTGGTTATATTACTGAAGGTCAAATCGTCTTATCAAGAGATCTCCATCAAGCAGGAATTTATCCTCCTGTTGGTATCTTACCTTCTTTATCACGTTTAATGAAAGATGGTATTGGTGAAGGCTTTACACGTGAGGATCACGATAAACTTACCAATCAATTATTTGCATCGTATGCAAAAGTTCAAGATGCGAAGGATTTAGCTTCTGTGATTGGTGAAGATGAATTGTCCCCTTATGATCAAGCCCATCTTCTGTTTGGTCGTATGTTTGAAAAACATTTTTTATCTCAAGGTTTTGAAAGCAATCGCTCCATTGAAGAAACACTTGATCTCGGTTGGGACTTATTATCGCTATTACCGAAAGACAGTTTAGAACGACTTAATAAAGAAAGCATAGAAGCATTCTATCATCCTAATAAAGCGGCTGAACGTTTCCAGGTTAATCTCACATGAGTCGTCAAGTCATTCCAACAAAAGGAAATTTGATGCATCTCAATGCTCGGTTAAAACTTGCAAGCAAAGGTTACGAGCTTATGGAGCGTAAACGTAATATTTTGATTCGAGAGATGATGGATATTTTAAATGAAGTGAAAGAACTACGTAAAACAGTGACCTCAAAATTTAAAGCGGCTTATAAAGCACTTCAAGATGCAAATATTACATTAGGAATTGTTTCTGACATTTCTAAATCGATTCCTGTAGATGATGGTATTACCATTAAATACCGCTCTGTGATGGGAGTTGAGCTTCCTAAAGTATCCCACGAGTCAAAACATGTACGTATCACATATGGATTTGGGGCAACCAATACAAAATTTGACTATGCGTATAAAACGTTTTTAGAAGTTCGTGAGATGATGGTGAAACTCGCTGAAATTGATAATGCGACCTACCGATTAGCCAATGCCATACGTAAAACACGTAAACGCGCCAATGCACTCGATCAAATTGTATTACCACAATTAGCTAATGATATTAAATTTATTAAAGATACGTTAGAAGAAAAAGATAGAGAAGCTTTTACAAGACAAAAAATGATTAAAAAGAATATGTAAGATAAAAAAAAAGGATGCTTTCGCATCCTTTTATGTTAATTAATTCTAGATTATACTTCTTCGTACCCTTGTTCTTGTGAAAGAATAGATGATACAAATTGCAAGATCACACCGTAAATTGCTTTAGATGCAATATCTGCGATTGTATATAATACTTGTTGTGATACTAAAGCAAATTCTAGATCTGGTAATAATGGCATTACATAGGCAATTGGATAAATTGTCCATGATACATAGAATAACGGTAAGATGAAAGCAAATAATGGTAATGCTTTAGATTTTGCCATGTTAGCTTTACCTTCTTTAATTACGCGAGTAATTAAAACAAGGACAAAAATATAGAATACAGTAGAGACTGCTCCCCATACTAACCACATAACTAGGTCTGCAGCTTCTGTACCTGGTTCATAAAATTGACCAACATAACCCGTTAAGATCATGAGGACACCAAAAGTTGCGAATTGCGTTAAATATTTTTTAAACGCTGCTCCAGCAATACCAACAACAAATAAAATCTGGATTAAGAGCATTGGGACATCAATGAGCCAGTTTAAATATCTAAATCCATTTGAGAAATTACCTGTACCTTCAGGCCCAAATGCTTCAACCCATTGGTTTTGTTGTTCAAAAAGTAACAACAATGCTGAAACCATAACGACTACACTTAATATAGAACTCATTCTATATTTTGGTAAATTCGTTTTAATCGTCAAGATGAAAAAAATCAAAGATGCCGCCATTACTGCATAACCAAGAGTTAACACATGAGATACAAGGTTAAACTCTGAAATTGTAAAATCCATAAAATCTCCTTTTTTTTTTTTGGTTTTACCCACTAACATTTTACTACTATATGAAAGCGCTGTCAAGCATTGAATTAAAATTTAATTAAAATGTGATAAAATATAGTTAAGGAGTTCATATGAATTCGATTCAAACTTACATTTTAAATAAAAAAGAAAAAGGACTTGTTTTGTTAACAATTGCTGATACACTTTTTGTCTTAACCTACTTATTATTAAGTATTTTTCAACAGCAACTGTTTCGTTATGTGAATTTTTCTCCTATATTATCAGCCCTTATTTTATATGTTCTTTTATTCATTTTATCACTTCTTTTTACACACATCGAAACACGACAGTTTAAAGAAAAATCTTTACTCATTAAAAATAGTCGTTTGACGATTACAAGTGAAGACCAAGAAACATCGTATCCTTTACAGGATTTTAGTCATGTCATCCTAAGTAAACTCTACTATCTTTTAACACCCTATCATAAAGTAACGTTGTTATTCTCAAAAAACAAAAAAGTCATTTCTTTCCATTTTTTATTACTTAAAGAAGATGCAAAAAACTTAAAGGCTCACACAAGCCAATCCCTAAATAAAAAGTAAATAAAAGAGCCTGGTAAGGCTCTTTTTTATTTATGTAAATTTTTTATCAAATGTCTTTTTTTTTTGAATTTTAGTTGATATAATACCTTCCACAAGGAGGGTATGAAATGGAACATTTAAAACTTCAAAGACATATTTTATGCATCGATTTAAAAAGTTTTTATGCCTCTGTTGAATGCAGTCTTCTTGGACTTGATCCATTTGAAACACCTCTTGTTGTTGCTGATCCAACACGTGGTGGTGGATCCGTTGTACTTGCTGTAACACCTTACTTAAAAAAACGAGGGGTTCCTAGTAGATGCCGCGTTAAAGATTTACCAACGCATTTAAACATTCAAATCGTGCGTCCACGCATGAAAACATACATGCGTTTTGCAAAAGATATCATTGCGATTTATTTACGCTATGTGAGTGATGAAGACATGCATGTGTATTCGATTGATGAAGTGTTTTTAGATGTTACCAATTATTTAAGTTTATATCAAAAAACACCTAATCAGATTGCAAAACAAATTTTAACGGATATTTTAAAAGAAACAAAAGTAACAGCGACATGCGGGATTGGTCGTAATATGCTGATGGCTAAACTTGCACTGGATATTGAAGCAAAGCATCATCCTGAATATATTGCATCTTGGGATTATCTTGATATCCCTAAAAAGTTGTGGACACTTCCTCATTTATCTGATATGTGGGGCATTGGCCCACGCATGGAAAGAAACTTATTACGATTAGGTATTAAAAACATCTATGATCTTGCCCATAGTAAACCGAGTTTACTCAAACATCACTTTGGGATTATTGGGGAAGAAATGTATTATCATGCTCATGGTATTGATATGAGTTTGATTCAAAGCAAATCATCTTTATTTTCAAGACAAAAAAGTTTTGGTCAATCCCAAGTGCTTTTTAAAGATTATGACGGACACAACATTTCAATCATTTTAAGAGAAACCGTGGATGAAGTCGCAAGACGGTTACGCCTTGCACACATGACCGCACAAACCATTGCCCTTGGCATTGGATTTAGTAAAGATGTCGGTGGTGGCTTTGGTAAACAATACACGTTAGAACATCCAACCATGCACGCCGATGTCATTTTTGAAGTTTGTACCATGCTCTTTGATAGTGCTTATGATGATGAACCGATTAGACGCATTCATGTCAGTGTTTCTAATCTTAAAAAAGTGTCTTATACGCAATTATCCCTTTTTGAGAATCAAGAAGTGCGTGATCAAAAACTCAAACTCGAACACACCATGGATGCTATTAAAATGACATTTGGTAAAAACAGTATTAATCGTGCGTTAAGTGAACTTGAATCTTCTACGATTAAAGCGAGAAATCACATGGTAGGTGGTCACCATGAATAATTATGTTGACCGTGGACTCATCAAGTGGATGCCTTTTGATGCGTTAAGTGGATTTTCATCATTAATCAGTGATTTGAAACATCATCTTTTAATACAACCAGAAAAAATACTCACCCAAGATCATTATGATCTTCTTAACTACAATCTTCTAGAAGCACTTCATGACAATAAGGAAGTAAATATCACCTATTATAAGCACCATCACTACATTCAAACAACTGGCATCATCATTAAAGTTGATCCTTATGAAAAACGACTTCTGCTTTCAACAAAAGAAACAATTAGTATCAATCATGTGATATTACTTGAAATCATTTAAAAACGTGCAAAGTCTGCACGTTTTTTTTATAATGAAAGTAAGGGAGTAACTATGAAAAAAATTATCATTACAGGTGTGACCTCAGGAATTGGACGCGCTTTATTACTAAGACTCAATCAAGAAGGTCATCACGTCATTGGTGTGGCGCGTAATCAAGAACGACTTGAGATTTTAAGACCATTGCTCAAAGCACCATTTGATTTAATTCAAGCGGATTTAAGTCAAACAAAAGATGTGATTCAAGCAGCGAAAGACATTATGAAGCTCCATGAAAGTATCGATGTTCTGATTAATAATGCTGCAACCGTACCAGGAAGTCTTGTCTTAAGTGAGGAAGGGCATGAAATGCAATTTCAAGTCAATCATTTAGCCGTTGTGACAATGACGCATGAATTACTACCGACTTTAGAAAAAGCAAATGGACTCATTATTACCACATCCAGTAATGCCCATAAACCTGCGAAGTATCATAAAGACCAATTAGAACGTGTTAAAAAATATTCATTGATAGGTGCTTACAGTGAAACCAAACTTTATAACCTCTTATTCACAAAAGAGTTTAACCGTTTTGTTAATACCAATGTCTTTGCTTGTGCGGTTCATCCAGGACTTGTTAATACAGATTTAGGTGGTAAAGACACCAAAGGTATGATGCAAAAAGTATGGCGTTTTCTTGCAAGACGCGGCATTACCCCAGAAGCTTCTACACAAACCTATGTTGATTTAATCAATGGCACGTTAAAAGATCATGAATACGTCAGTGATAGAAAACCAAGTAAACCAACAAAAGTTGCCTTAAACAAAACCAATCAAGATCACTTATGGCATCATACAAATACACTACTTAATATCAAGTGGAAAACAAAAAAAGCGTAATTATATACGCTTTTTTCTTTTTAAATAGTTCGATGTAATGATCGCGGATTGATAAATCGTTGGTAATCCACTGCCTGGATGTGTCCCACCACCTACTAAATATAGGTGTTTTAACTGTTTGAATTTATTTTGTGGTCTCAGATGTAACATTTGATTAAACCCGTGTGTTAGGTTAAAGACTGCGCCTTTATGAACATGAAAATCATCTTGCCATTCTAAAGGTGTTAATATTTGTTCCATTTCTATGTGTGGACGTATATCCACACCTGTTTTTTCTAAAATGATGTTATACACTTGTTTTTTGAGTGCATCTTTTTCTTTGACCCAATCAATATCAGCATCTAAATTTGGAACTGGGACCAATACATATAAACTGCTGTGTCCTTTAGGTGCAAGCGTGGTATCGATTTTCGATGGATTGTGCATGTAAAAGCTCATATCCGTTAAATCATTTGATTTAGACATCAGTCTTTTTAAATATCCTTCATAGCTATCTGAGAAAAAGACATTATGGTGGTCAAAATCAAAGATGGTATCAAGTCCAACATAAAGCATAAATGCTGAAACACTGTATGACATCGACTTAATTTTTTGATGGTTGTATGTTTTAACTTCTTTTTCTTTGGTCATCCTAAGCATACTATAGGCAAAATCAGCGTTTAATACAACATCATCATAAGTTTGTTTTAAATGTTCTGTTACAATCCCTTTCACCGCATTTTTCTCAATCCATAGTGATTCTACTTTTGAATTCAAATGAAGTTTTCCACCTTTTTCAACAAAGAGTCTTGCCATGGTTTCATTGACTTGATTAAGTCCACCTTCAATATGATACAACCCACCCATATGTTCTAAATACGGTAAGATGGTAAACACAGATGGCGCTTCAAAAGATGCCATTCCTAAATATTTGGCTTGAAACGATAAGGTGTGAATTAAATCTTCATGATGAATCATTTTTGATAAATATTTATAAACTGATTGAAATGGATGTAATACCGGTGCGCCTTTTAAGACGTCTGCACGTAAAAAATGAAAGATATTTGGAAACGGTTTTTGTAGGATTGGCATCACACGCTTAAATTTTGTTGTTTGTTTTTGATACCATTTTAAATAATCATTACCTGCACCTGGATAGACAGTCTCAAAGACTTCTTTCGTTTTTTGAATATCTGCAGATGGCTGAAGGGTTCGCTCTTTGAAATACAGCGTATAAAGAGGATCTAATGGTTGCATCTTTAAATGTTGATCAAAATCAATATTTGCTTTTTCAAAGACTTCTCTAAGAATCGGTTGATACATGAAAAACGTTGGACCAGAATCAAAATGATACTCGCCAAAAGACAATCTTTTTGACCGTCCTCCAACGCGCGCATCTTTCTCATAGATGGTCACTTGATGTCCTTGATTTAATAGAATCAGTGCCGCTGCAAGACCACCCGGTCCTGCACCAATGATTGCGATATTAGACATGTTGTTTCGCCTCTTCAAATGCAACAATATATTGACGCATTTCTTCCATAAGAATCATATTAGGTGCGCCTTGTAAGACGATACCATCTAAATACATTAAACTTTTAATAATGGGGAACATCCCTTTTTCAAATGTCATTCCTGATAGAACACCTAGGCGAATCGTATGCATCATTTGTTTTGTTAAGCTGACTTCACTTACAGTTTTATGTGCAAAATCTTTATATAAGATTAAAAGTTTTTTTTCAAATTTTTCATAAGCTTTACCATCAATTGAAACTGATGCCATCTCATTTAACTTTCTTGCACACATTGGATAATCATATAAAGACAAAGCTTTCATAAATTCAAATAAACCTGTTTGGATTCTTTCTGATACATGACTGAGTGCACCAGTATCAACAAGAGTATGAATACCTTTATGAAAGATAATATTTCCTGGATGGATATCCCCATGAAAGGTGCCAACAATAAACATGTAAAATCCGTGCCACCTAAAAATATCTAACATCTCTTTTTCAGATAATTGTTGATCACGTAATAGTTGATCCACAGGTTTTCCTTCAATGAAACTAGATACTAAGACGTGTCTATAAGATAATGACTCAAGGTATGAAGGAAATGCTAAAGACTTAAAATCAAATGTTTGTTCATAAGATTCTTTAATATCTTTTAAGATCTTCGTATGTTTGATTTCACTGGTTAAATCGAGTTCTGCAAGTGTATAAGATTCAATATGATTTAAAATACCAAGAGGATCTGCAACTTTATGAAGTTTCGGATAAAAGAATGTGATGAATCCAATGAAACGTTTAAATGAACGAACATCTTTTAAAAATCGTTTTTCTAAATGTTTATTAATCACTTTAATCGCAACAATCTCGCCATTTTTTAATGTTGCCCGATGCACTTGACCAATCGATGCAATTCCAATTGGTGTTTCTTCTAGTGACTGAATTTCTAATAATAGATTCTCTGGTAATTGTTTTTTAATGTCTTCTATCGTATGAAACTTGATGGATGCATGCGTATACAACTTTTGAAGATGAAGTGTTGTTTCAGGAGTTAAAAAATCAATTCTAAGCGCAAATGTCTGTGCAATCTTTACAAAAAGAAGCCCTTGTTTTTCAATCCAGGCTAGATTTGGTAAACGTTTTTTATTAAAGATGGTTTTAAAAAGTCGAATAAACGCGATAAACCTCATAACTCCCCTTTTCACTCAAATTATAGCATGTTCATTAAAATGATTTGACTTCTCAATGGATTTCACATAAAATACGATAAAGAAAACAATAAAAGGAGTTTTCAATGAATAAAAAATTAGTAATTTTGTACATCATTTTTGCATCATATTCAATTGTAAGTATATTTTTTAATAGGCCGGTCACTTTAGATTTTATAGCATTATTTCAACTTCAAGGTGATGCTTTATTAGTGATGACATTTAATATGTTAGGTGTTTTTCCTTTGTATTATCTTTTAGTGGCATCCACTTATGAAAAACAACAGTGGTATGTCTATGTTTTATTCGGACTTAGTTTTATGTTTGGTGCATTTGCAACCATTCCTGGATTACTCTTATTAAAAGGCAATCAAAAGCCACTTTCTAAAACGCAAGAACGGTTTTTTATGATACTTCCACTGACATTACTTATCATGAGTATTATTGGCATTCTGTTTGGTAACATAAGTGATTACTTTCAACTATTTTTAAATGATCAATTTGTTCATATTATGACCATTGACTTTTTCATCCTACTTCTGATGCCTTATGTGATGGGAGCGACTGGATTTCCTTATGTTCACTTAATTAAGTGGCGCGTATGAATTCTATTAGTAACAGCTTTTGCACCATTTGATGATACAAATGAGAATCAATCCCTTCAAATCTTAAAACAATTAGAGGGTGATGAGATTAGATATACCTATGCCAAGAGGATTTATTCATGTTCCAAATGATCCATCCTATTTTGAAACGTCATTTGCTTCTATTCAAAAGATACTTCAGTCATTAAAAAAAGACACTTCATCATTTTTTGAATAAAGTGTCTTTTTTTTATGTAGATGGGTTGATTTTTTCAAAAAACTGATGCGCTTCTAAAATGGATGCTTGCGTGATTTGATGGCCACTATAAGACCAAAACACATCCACATATGCACCATATTTTTGATAAATTGTTGCAAGTTCTATGGTTTGTTCATGAGGAACAATCGGATCATTTTTTCCTGCTGCAATAAAAATGTTTTGATGTTTTAATGATGGATAATCAAATGTTTCAAAAGGCATCATTGGGTGAAATAAAAGACTCGTTTTAAATAACTCAGGATAATAAAAATTTAATGATGATGCAATATTTGCACCATTAGAGTACCCTAAGACATGAAGGTGTTTATCTTTTAATTCATATTGATCTAGTAATGTATCAATGGCTTGTTTTAACCAATGAGTTTCTTCAATTAAATTCTCAATATCAAAAACACCTGGTGAGAGTCTTTTGAAATATCTTGGCATACCACTTTCTAAAATACGACCCCGGATGCCAATTTTAGTGGCATCTTTAGCAATATAATTAGAAAGCGTCAATAAATCGTTCTCATTGCCACCCGTACCATGAAGTAAAATAATCACATCTTCATTGATACCTTCAGCGACTACATGATGAATCATGATTTACTTCCAGTTTGAATCGGTTTAATTTGAGCTTCAATTTGTTTTCTATATGGACGCAATTTTGGTGGTAATGCAAGTGTAGTTCCAAGTGTTGTAACATCTTCTTCATCATCTTCAAAACCTGGTCCATCAGTTGCAAATTCAAAAAGAATGCCTTGGTGGAGTCTTGTATATAACGAATGAAAATAAAATCTGTCAACATACCCAGAGTGTCTTGTTGGTATTTGATTTAAATGATGAATCCATTTCTCTAATGCTTCGTCATCTTCTACACGAAAGGCAACATGGTGGACGCCACCAAAACCTTGTATGGCGAGTGGTAAAGAAGCATCTTCTTTTACAATCACTCTTGAGGCGTTGCCACCATGATACGTTTCAAACAATGCGAGATGATCTTCTGATTGAATTTTCTTAAAATGCATCATGTCTACCATCACTCTGGTCATGACTTCTAAATCATGAACAATAAATTCAATCGGTCCTAATCCTAGGATGCGGTAATCTTCAGGAATATCAGTTTCATGCCACGGTTGTGTTTGATGTTCAACGTGAATGCCTTCATCTGAAACAAGCATGTAGTATTGTCCATCAAAATCTTGAAAAGGTAAAATGGTCATATCAAACAGCGTTTGAATGTCTTCATGAGTCACGTTTAAGCGTTCAAATCTTGATTTAAAATAAGCAAGCGCATCTTGATTTTTTACTCTAAGTCCTATCGTTTGAATGCTATTTTTTCCTGTTGTCCGTTTCCTTGAGTTTGGAAAGTCAAAAAAAGTTAAGTCCGTCCCGGGCGAACCAATCGCATCTGTAAAAAATAAATGATACGTATGGATATCATCTTGATTCACTGTTTTTTTAGCAAGTCTAAGACCTAATACATACGTCATGAATTGATAGATTTTTTCTGCATCTGATGTCATCGCAGTGACATGGTGAATGCCTTGAGTTTGTAACATAAGTTCACCTCTTGATTTATTATCTCAAATTAATACTTTTTTTATAATCTTTAGTATAATGTTAAGTAAATATGTTAAAAAAAGGTATAATAACAGCATTGAGGCAAGATGAAAAAAAGACGCTACTGGTTTAAAATTGATAATGCTGGTAAAGTATTTCCAGCAATCTCTAATCAAGAACGCTCGAATGTGTTTCGTTTGAGCATGTCTTTACATGAAGACATTGATTCTCAACTTTTAGAGCAAGCAGTCAATCTTGTTTTGCCACGATTTAAAGTGTTCGCAATCAAAATCAAAACAGGATTATTTTGGCAATATTTTGATTCTAATCAAAAGCACTTTAAAGTTGAGCAAGAACCTGCGGTGATTACACAATATTTTCATCCAAGAAAAAATCAGCATTACTTATTTAAAGTTTATTATTTTAATAATCGTATCACATTAGAAACCTTTCATACTCTTACAGATGGAAGTGGTGCGTATCAGTTTTTACTTTCAATTGTTTATGAATATTTAACTTTACTAGGTCATCAAATTGACCCTGAAGACATGATTCTCGGAAGAAAACCATTACAGCCTAAAGAAAGTGAAGATGCTTTCATCTCTAATTATGACCCTAAACTCGTTAAAAAGATGCGTGAAGAGCATGCCTTTCATTTAAAAAATGAAACTTATAAACATCAGTTTTCTCATCTTTTTAGTTTAAAAATGTCGGTAACAGAAGTTAAAAAAGTCGCAAAATCATATGATGCAACGATCACACAGTATTTAGCTTCAGTGATTGTTTATGCGATGATGCGTGAAAGTTTAAATTTTAATACACAAAATAAACCACTTAAATTATTTATCCCAATTAATTTAAGACCTTATTTTCATGAAATCACATTAAGAAATTTTTCTATGTATTTAAAAACTATTTTTTATCCTGATCAAGCGAGTATTTCTTTCGAAGAGATCATTGACATCACAAAAACTCAATTTCAAGAGCAATTGACAAAAGAATCCCTTGTCTCTAGGTTATCCGGTTATGTTTCATTAGAAAAAGCACTTATTCTCAGAATGATGCCATTTTTCATTAAAAATATTGCCTTTAAAATTGGTTATGATATGTTAGGTGCAAAAATTAATACTTCTTCTTTTTCAAACTTAGGTCAGGCGAAGTTACCAGAATCTATGAAACCATATATTTCTGATGTCAATTTTATTATTGGTGGTCATGGTTTAGGTATCTCTTCCGTTAGTTACGAAGATACCTTGCAATTTAATTTAGCATCACGTCTAAAAGATTATTCAATCATGAGAAAAATTGTTGATACCTTTCATCAACATCACGTAACGATACATGTATTTTCAAATTATGAGGAGGAATATGATGCCATATTGTAAACAATGTCATATCCACTTTGAGACACCTCAACAAAAATGTGTGTTGTGTGGACAAGCACTGGATAAAGATAACAAAAAAACAACGATTTATTTTCCATCTTTTAAAACACCAAAAGCATACCACAAAATATTTAAATCTTTTATTTACTTAAACGTATTAAGTTTTATTGTTTTGTTTTTTATTGACATTCAAAATCAAATCATTGATTTTTCACTCATTGCAGGTGTGATTCATTTATATGCGATTATCATGGCATCATTTGTTTTCTTATCTGAATTTTGGACACTCAAAGTTACGAAAATACTTCTTCTTACTTTAATTTTACTATTAAGTATCGGGTTACTCATAAGAGAATCCACTTGGGCACTTGATTATGTCATACCTGTTGTGTTAGCAGTCAATATCTTACTTTATGCAGTTGTGATTTTATTTAAAAAAGACCGTGAAGATGATGATGGTTTTACTGTACTATTATTAAGTTTACTCGGCTTATTGCCGTATGGATTTCTACTTTTAGGTTGGATTAAAGAACCATTACCCACTCAAGTTACGTTTATTATTTCACTAAGTGTAATCCTTGGACTCATCTTTTTCAATTTACGCGCCATCTTTGAAGCGATTAAAAGAAGATTTCATGTATGACAACACTTGTTACGTTAGGACCTCAAGGTTCATTTTCCGATTTATGCGCAAAAACACATTTTAAAGACTCACACCGCATCCAGTATGAAAAAAGCATTAACAATATTTTTGACCATCTTTCTAAAACGGTTGACCTTTTAATTCCAATAGAGAATTCAACCGATGGTTATGTTTATCAAACCCTTGATGGCCTCATTTCAAAACAAGGATACATTGTCAAAACGTTTAACATTCCGATTCATTTTTCATGTGTTGGCAATCTTCAAACTGCTAAAAAAATTTATGTACAATTTGTCACACAGCAACAATGTCAACTCTTCTTAAAAAATCATGCGCATTTTGACGTTATCACAACCTCATCTAATTCCGAATCCATGACATATGTTAATGAAGATGCAGTTGCGATTGTCCCGATGCACATGGTAGAAAAGACATTACCTCATATCGATCATATTGAAGATTATGCGTATAACGAGACACGTTTTGCTTGGATTCAAATGAATCAAGGAAACCTTGCTTATGACAAAGCATCTTTAATTATTACGCCTCATGTTGATCGTCCTGGCTTACTTTATGATATTTTAGGGCAATTTCAAAAATACCATATCAACTTAAGTGCGATTTTATCTAGACCTAATAAAAAGATTGAAAAAAAGTATCACTTTTATATTGAAATTGATTTAAGTTCATCTTCAAAAGACGCACTTGAACATATCTTGATTCATATGACATCGATGTTTGATGTACGTTTTTTAGGACATTATTAAAAAACACCCACTTCGTGATTGAAGCGGGTGTTTTTTGTACGTTAACTTTGATTATTTTTTTCTTGTTTTAAAAATAAGAATTGAAGCAAAGATGATGACATATAACAAAATCCCAAAGAAAGTAATGAAATTAAAAAGGGTTTCGTTTTCTGTGCCATAAGTAAAACTAGGAATGAAGAGTAAAACAAATAGTGAAACATGATTTTAATCCCGATGCGTCCTACCGCAGAAAGTAGACCCATGAATACTCCTAATTTATTTTAGTGTATGAAATGGTTGATAGGGTAAATCAAATGCTTCAGCAACTGCTTGATAAGTGATACGCCCTTGATGGGTATTAATCCCTTTATAAATTGGCATATAGTTAGACGCTTCTATAATGCCTTCATTCGCAATTTTAAGTCCGTATTTTAACGTTGCATGATTGAGCGCATCGGTAGAGGTTTGGGGAACAGCACCTGGCATGTTTGCAACACAATAATGAATGATATCATCGACAACATAAATCGGATCATTATGATACGTTACTTTTGAGACTTCAGTTGAACCACCTTGGTCAATAGCAACATCAACGATCACCGTGCCTTTTTTCATATTGGCATAATAACTTCGACGAATGAGTTTTGGTGCTTTCGCACCTTTTACTAAAACCGCACCAATCACGATATCTGCTTGTTCTAATGCATCTTTGATGTGAAGTTCATTAGAATACAAGGTTTGAACTTGATTACGGTATAATTGATCAATTTTTTCTAATTTTCTAATATCAACATCAATGGCAGTGACTTTTGCACCTAATCCAACAAGCATTTGAATGGCGTTCATTCCAACCGTTCCACATCCAATCACAACAGCTTGCGCTTGATTGGTTCCAGGAACACCAGAAATTAACATCCCTTTTCCACCTTGTGGTTTTTCTAAGTATTTTGCTCCTTGAATCGCTGACAATCTTCCTGCAACTGCACTCATTGGTTCTAAACATGTTAATAAGCCATCAGCTTCTTCAATGGTTTCATAGGCAATCGATGTGACGCCATGCTCTAATAATGCTTTTGTAAGTGCCTCATCAGCTGCTAAATGTAGGAATGTATAAAGTAAAAGTCCTTTTTTAAATAAAGGGTATTCTTCTTTTAACGGTTCTTTGACTTTTACAATCATGTCAGCGTCTTTCCAAACATCTTTAGCATGATCAATAATTAAAGCACCTGAAATACTGTAAGCTTCATTAGAAAAACCAGACTCAAGTCCTGCATCTTTTTCTACTAATACACGATGTCCAGCTTTTACATATTGTAAGACAGAAGCTGGTGTTAAACCGACACGGTATTCATGGGTTTTTATTTCTTTAACAGTACCGATGATCATATAATCTCCTTGATGAGTTGATGGTAATAGGTAAGTATTTCTTGATCTCTTTGATAAGTAAGTTTTTTGATAGCTTCTTCATACGTTAAAAATAATGCGTCATATAATTCTTCTTTTTGAAACGTTAGATTGATTGCTTGAGTCTCGGATAACATATAAATGACTTTTTTATTTATAGTATTGTTGATTTGATAGTGATTTTCCATTGGATATCCAAGAATATCAATAACAATCCCAACTTCTTCTAAACACTCTCTTTTGATCGTTTCTTCAATCGATTCATCAGGTTCTATATGGCCTTTTGGAAACCCAAAATGATTGCCATTAATTTGATGAATAATGACATATTCAATCTCGTGGTTATGTTTACGATAAATCACTGAACCTGCGGATATTTCTTGCATATCAAACCTCACACACATTATAACATACGCATATTAAAAAATAATGAAGAAAATGACATTGAATAACGACTCTTAAACATGATATAATAAAATAAAAGCGAGGCCAATTTCATGCATGTATTATTTTGTAGCAGTGAAGTCTTTCCATTCTCTAAAACAGGTGGTTTAGCGGACATGGCTGCTTTTTTACCAAAAGCCGTTAAAGAAAAAGGATTCACAAGTGATATTGTTTCTCCTTATTACCAAAGTTTAACGTCAAAACATGATGAAATGGATTATCTTGGAACGAAAACCATTGTGATGGCTGGTATAGAAAAAATTGTTCATTATTTTAGTTTAATTCAAGATGGACAACGCTTTATTTTTATTCAAAATCAAGAATATTTTGAGCGTCATCATTTTTATGGGTATGTTGATGATGCAACACGGTTTACATTATTTTCTTTTGCAATCCTTGAACTGATTTCATTACTTGAAGTGAAACCTTCTCTTCTTCACTTAAATGATTGGCAAACAGCAATGATTCCTTATTTACTAGATGAACATTATCGTCAATTAAATACGACCTATCAAAACTTGCATACATTACTCACCATTCATAATTTAGAGTTTCAAGGTAATTTTGATCAAAATGAAGCACGCTTATTTAATCATACTTTTGATGAGACCTATATTCATTTTGGACGTGTCAACTTTTTAAAAGCTGGGATTGCACGTGCAACTAAAATTAACACGGTATCACCTTCTTTTAGAAATGAAGTGTTGCTTCAAGATAAAGGCTTTTCTCTAGACGGGATGCTTAGATACCGTGAAGCAGATTTTTCTGGCATTTTAAATGGCATTGATGAAGCTGTTTTTAATCCTGAAATTGATCCTTATTTGTCTAAAACTTATGACGTCAAAACCCATATTTCAGGGAAAAAAGCAAATAAAAAAGCACTGTTTAAACAATTTGATTTTGGCGAAGATAAACAATTATTTACTTATATAGGAAGATTATCATCTCAAAAGGGGATTCATATCTTCCAACAGACACTTGATGACTTTTTAGCCCATGCTGATATTAAACTCTTTTTAATGGGTTCAGGTAACTCCTATTATGAAGACTACTTCCATTATTTATTACATAAATATCCTGATAAGGTAAGAATCTATGTTGGATTTAATGAACAAGTCGCGCATCTAGCGTATGCAGCATCCGATTTCTTTATGATGCCTTCTGTGTATGAGCCATGTGGTCTTGGTCAAATGATTGCGATGCGTTACGGGGCTTTACCTATTGTTCATGAAACTGGGGGCTTAAAAGATACCGTCACACCATATAATAAATATACGTTAGAAGGATCAGGATTTACATTTGCCAATTATGATGCAATAGTTTTCAAAGATTTATTATTTGATGTATCCAATTTATACATCACTGATCAAGCAATTATTAATAACTTAAAAACACAAGCCATGAAAAAATCATTTCATCTAGATACGATGGCCAATCATTACGCCGCTTTATATAAAAAAATGTTGGAGGCTTAAAAGATGAATATACTTGCGCTTATCTTAGCTGGAGGAAAAGGTTCAAGACTTGATTTATTATCTAACAAACGGTCAAAACCAGCCATGCCATTTGGTGGGAAATTTAGAATTATTGATTTTACGTTATCCAATTGCAGTCAATCTAATATTTATGATATTGGTATATTAACCCAGTATTTACCTTTATCTTTAAACTCTCATATCGGAAGTGGTAAGGCATGGGATTTAGATAGAAGAGACTCTTCTATTACATTATTACAACCTCATAATTATTGGTATTTAGGGACTGCGGATGCAGTAAGAAAAAACATTTCTTTTATTGATCAACGTAATCCTAATTTGGTTTTAATTTTATCTGGGGACCATATTTATAAAATGGATTACCGTAAAATGGTCGATCAACATCTTAAAACGGGAGCTAAACTGACCATCGCAACAAAAGTTGTTCCTTTTGAAGATGTGTCACGTTTTGGCATTATGGAAGTCAATGAGGATTATGAAATTACTACTTTTAAAGAAAAACCTAAAACATCAACGTCTAATTTAGCAAGTATGGGTATTTATTTATTTGATGTTGAATTATTAAAACAAGTATTGATTGAATTGCCTCAAGATGATTTAGATTTTGGTCATCATATTATTCCGCATATTATTGATAAAACATCAAAAGCGGTATATGCATATAAGTTTGAAGATTACTGGCAAGATGTTGGAACTTATGATTCATATTTAGAGACCAATTTAGCGTTAAATGAAAATACCATCGATTTAGATTTATATGATCCATCATGGAAAGTCTATACAAAATCTGAAGATTTACCACCCGTTAAAGTCGGTGCGGATGCTTCCATTAAAAATAGTTTAATTTCTAATGGTTGCATTATTGAAGGTACCGTGATTAATTCCGTACTATCACCTGGTGTTCGCGTTGGTAAACATACCATCATTGAAGATAGTGTCATCTTAAATCATGTCATCGTTAGTGATTATGTCACCATTAAAAAAGCGATTATTGATAAAAAAGTTGTGATAGGTCGCCATACTTCCATTGGTCATGGAGATGATACACCCAATATTGAAAAACCAGATTTATTAGACTCAGGTATTACCGTCATTGAAAAAGGTGCCATCATTCCTAGTGATACGAATATCGGTAAAAACTGTCGAATCTTTAATTCAGCAATGTTTACTCAAAAAGAAATACCTAGTGGTTCAACTTTAAAATAAAATACCTCGGCTTATGCCAAGGTATTTTATTTTAGATGAATGACTCTCTATTTATCACATAAAATCATAAGGAGAGAGTTCCCTCTCTTCTTCTTTGTGTTCTTGATTGAGCAAAAACTGTAATAACGTTTGTCTTTTTTCTGATTGATGATTAGAAGCATAAATAAGTAGTGACATCTCACCTAATAATAATAAATGAGATTTTGCGCGTGTCATCGCAGTATAAATCAGTTCTTTTTTTAACATATGCATGTAACTTTTAACAAGCGGCATCATCACAATATCATATTCTGAACCTTGAGCTTTATGAACACTCATCGCATACGCTAAATTCAGTTGATCCATATCATCTTTACTGTAAATGATTTCTAAATCATCATATGAAACAGTCATTGTGTATTGACCTTCATTATTTTTAATGACTTTTTTAACAATACCAACATCACCATTCATGATGCCTTGTTTAGGATCATTCACAAGTTGAATGACTTTATCTCCTTGATAATAGGTTTTATCACCAAACGTCATCCCTAAAGATTGTTTCTGATTAAAATGATCTTGAAGGACTTGATTCATATGATCAATACCTAATTCACTTTTATAAACAGGAATTAAAACTTGAATGTCTCGATATAAATCATAGCCTTGATCAAGTGCGCCTTGTATTTGTTTAATCAAAACAGATGCAATTTGATTGGCATAACATTGATACATGAATACATCATCTTCAGTTTTTAAATCATCTTCTTCTAAATGATTGGTATTGACTTTTTGAGAAAGCTTCACAATTTGAGAAGATTCTGCTTGCCTGTGTATTTGCGTTAAATACGTTACTGCAACCATCTTTGAAGTGATCAGATCTTCTAAAAATTGACCTGGTCCAACCGATGGTAATTGATCAACATCCCCGACAATCACAACTTGACAGTCATCATGAATGGCATCCATCAACCGGTGTCCTAAAAAGATATCAATCATCGATACTTCATCAATAATAATTAAATCATAAGGCATTGGTAATAATTTAGAGTATTCAAAACTACCATCATACCCATATCCTAATGATGCATGAATGGTTTTTGCAGGGAGCTCTAAAATATCTTTCATACGTTTTGCTGCACGTCCTGTTGGTGCCATCAGTGCAATTTTAGTGGCAACCTCATGATCCGTTTTTTTAAGTTCATGAAGGTGTAAATAAGACGAGACAATCCCATCGATAATCGTTGTTTTACCAGTTCCTGGTCCACCTGTAATAATGGAGATAGGTGAGACGAGTGCAGTAGCGATCGCTTCTCTTTGAACACTTGTATAGGTAATATGTTTTGTTTTTTCAACAAGCTCAATCACATCAGAAACGTGATCCTCTAGCATGGGACGACGACTTAACGTTTTTACTTTTTCAGCAATATACAGCTCACTAAAATAGGCTTGACTTAAACAATACATCTCATCAACTTGTTTAAGTTTACCTCGATTAGTAAGACGCTCTAAATACGTTTGAATCTCAACATGTACACGTAGTGAGGAATTTAAATGCATGTCAATTTGTTCAATCGTTAAATACGTATCCCCTTTTTGATACCCGCGACTTTCAAAGGTATAAATAATTGCTGCTTCTATGCGTTTAGGATCATCATCTTCAAAGCCAATGATTTTAGCGATTAAATCCGCTTTTAAAAATCCTACTTGATCAATATCTTCAATCATTTGATAAGGATTATCTTCTATTTTTTCTACCGTTTGAAGTCCGTATTCGCTAATGAGTTTCATCGCCATTTTTGAAGTGAATCCATAGTGATAAAGTTTCACTAAAATCATTTCATGATGACGCTCTTTAATCAGTTCTTGTTGAAGTTTTTTCATTCTAACTGCAGATAATCCAACGGGTTTTAAAACAGCAGGATTTTTGATGATAAGTTCTATGGCATCAATCCCTAATAATTCAACGATTCTTTCAGCAGTTTTAGGTCCAATACCTGTAAATAAATGGGATGATAAATAACTGACGACACCATCCTCATGCTGTATTTCATGTTTTTGGTATGAAGTCACTTTGAATTGTTTTCCATATTTTTGATGTGTTGTATAATCGCCAAAAAAGGTGTATGTTACACCTTCTGTTAGTTTTTGAAAATAGCCAGTAATGGTTTCGACAAGATCATCTTCCGTTAAAATTTTAACAATTGAATAATCATTATCTTCATTACGATAAACAATACTTTTTAATGTCCCTTTAATTTCAGGCATATGGACAAAGGATTCCTTTTTTATAGACAGACTTAATGAAGCCACCACCTAAGCATAATTCACCTTGATAAATCGCACATAATTGACCAGGTGTGACTGCTTTAATCCCTTGAAGATAGGTGACGCGATATACATGATCTTCTATTTTTTCAAGGTAAATGTCATGATCTTCTTGACGGTATCTAAATTTAGCAGTATAGTTGCCATCCTTGACATCTCCACGTAAGATCACATCTTCGATCACGGCTTCATCACTATATAAAGCTTCGTGATTCCCATCTGGTTCAACATATAATGTGACATCTGATAATGATTTCCCTACAACAAACCATGGTCCAACTATATCTTTAATGCCACCTATATTTAAACCTTTACGTTGCCCAATCGTATAATGCATGAGTCCAGTATGTTCACCAATGATCTCACCATTGAGTCTTTTCATTGGACCTTTTTTAGCGGGTAAATAATTATTTAAAAAGTCATTAAAATGACGCTCTCCAATAAAACAAATGCCTGTAGAATCTTTTTTCTCAGCGACGTTCAGTTTTAAATCTAAAGCAATTTTTCTCACTTCTTTTTTATCTAAATGACCAATTGGAAACAATGCTTTTTCAAGTTGATTTGAGGTGAGTTGCGCTAAAAAATACGTTTGATCTTTATTTTGATCAAACCCTCTTTTTAAATGATTCACCCCGTTGATCACAACTTTTTGAGCATAGTGACCCATGGCAATATAATCAGCACCTAAAGTGATGGCGTGATCTAAAAAGGCTTTAAATTTAATTTCGTTGTTACATAAAATATCAGGATTAGGTGTCCTATTTTTTTCGTATTCAGATAAAAAGTGTGAAAATACACGATCCCAATACTCATTGATAAAATCTACACGATCAATCGGAATATCTAATATTCTAGCAACTTCGACAGCATCTTGTTAGTCTTGTTCTTGCTCACAAATATCTTTATCTTTATAAGGATTTCCTAAGACATCATGATTGGTTGCATTATCCCAGTTTTGCATGAAGATGGCATGAACATCATATCCATCTTTTTTAAGTAAATAAGCTGCAACAGCACTATCAACACCACCAGATAAACCAATAATGACTTTTTTACTCATACTTTTTTAATATCGCTAGGCATTCGATATTCTCCTCTAGGTGATAAACTAAAATTGAGTAATTTAGGGCCTTCTGGCATCGTTTGACGTTTAAATTGAGATGCATAAAAACGTTTAAAGAAACGTTTCACATAAACCGCTGCTTCTTCATTTGATAATTGGTAGGCATGTTCTAGTAAAAACACCATCTTATCTTCATCTGCGCCTTGAACTAAATGATGAAACAACATAAAATCATTAATGTCATATCGGCCAATGGAGACTTCACTATCTTGATCTTTTAGTAACTCAGGTGTCACAGGTGCATCTAATATGTCTTGAAGTGTCTCTTTAATCTCTTGATAGATTTCTTGATAATAAGAAACAAGCATACGTACCCACGTTTTAGGAAGTCCACTATTAATGGCATACATACTCATATGATCCCCATTATACGTCATAAATCCTAATGCAATTTCTGATAAATCACCAGTTCCTAAGACAAAGCCCTTATATTTATTTGCTAAATTCATTAAATAAAGCGTGCGAATACGTGCTTGTGCGTTTTCATACGTCACATCTAGTGCTTCATGATTTAAACCCTCTAAATGTGGGTCTAAAACATCTTTTATGGGGATGTCTAAGATCGTTACACCTAAATATTCCATAAGCTTCATGGCACGTGATTTCGTTTGATGTGAGGTGACTTCACTTGGCATGGTCACTGCAATAATCGACTTAGGGTCTCGATTAAGTTTTAAAACGGCTTGATGTGCACACAATAATGCAAGTGTTGAATCAAGTCCTCCAGAAATGCCAATAATAATATTAGAAGCATCTTTAGGCATAGTTGATAATCTTTTTACAAGCGAAAGTACTTGAAGCTGAAAGACTTGATCAACGGCTTGATTTCTTTCATTTGCAGGAATAAAAGGTAATGGATTTAATAGGGTATCAAATGTATATGTTTGTGTTTCTTCTAAATGAAAATGAATGATTTGATATTGATACAAATGTTTAAAATGCATGTCACGATAAGTTGAATCTTGACGTTTTAAGAAGTTAATGCCCTCAATATCAATATCTGCCACTAAGACATTTGGTTTCATCTCATACGTTAAGTACTCAGCAACCAGTTCTCCAGATACTGCAATGAGTTGATGTGGTGAATACGGCACTTCAGAGGTTGATTCATACGTTCCTGTTGACGTATAAATATAGGCACCCATTTGTTTTCTTGAGTGGTCTAACACGGCAACGCGTCTTAATTGGTCTTTATGAACGTATTCTGAGGATGCTGATAAATTAAAAATCACATTTGCACCAGCTAAACTCATGTCATCACTTGGTGCGTATGTTGCCCACAAATCTTGACAAATTTCGACACCAAAACGGATATGTTTATCAGGTTCTAAAAAAATCAGTGTTCCAAATGGTACTTCTTGATTGAGTAAGAAAATAGATGTCATGTGGGAATCTCTTCCTGAATGAAACCATCTTTTTTCATAAAATTCATGATGATTTGGAATATAAAATTTAGGAACAACCCCTAATATTTTGCCTTTTTGACAAACCACAGCGGTATTATATAATGCACCATAAATATCAAGAGGGATGCCAAGGATATAAATCCCTTGATAGGTGGTTTCTTTTAAAATGGTATGAAGTCCAAGTAGTGCTGAAGATAAAAATTGCTCCTGATAAAACATATCAGAGGCACTATATCCAGTGATGGTAAGTTCAGGAAAGACAACGATGGAGGCTGATAATGAATTCAGCATCTTTAAAATCACCTTCGTATTGAAAGGTACGTTACCAACTTCTATTGGAGGTGTTGCTGCTGCAACTTTTAAAATCCCTTGTTGATACATCTTACTCCTTATAAAGTGCGTGCATCTCGATGTATGCATACACGTTTGGATTCATATCTTCTATATGCTTTGAAATATGATTTCTTATTTGAGTGGAGGACATTGGATAATCTAAATCAATGATGGTATAGTCTTTAAATTGTTTTAATAATGGCGTATGTTTGGTTAATGATGATCCTTCTCTTGACACAATCAAACATTTATATTCTTGAATGAGTGTTTTATAATTAATCCAAGAGGTGAAGTTCTCTAATTGGTCTGCACCAATAATAAAACCAACGTCTGCTTGTTTTTCTTTTTCAATTTTCTTTAAAATATGAAGTGTGCCTTGATAGGGTTGTTCATGCTCGATTTTAGAGATTTCAACGTCTTCAAAGGCGAGATGACACATATTATAACGATGAAAAAAATCAATGAGTGATGACTTTTGATAGTCATTCCCTACAGGAACAACCATCACATGATCATCAGGATACATTAATTGAATATGCGTAATAATTTGTTGATGTGCTAACGTGGGTGGATTAAATGCACCACCGTATACCCAAATCATGATTCACCTACAGTATTATTATACTATGAATTGTCTGTTTTTTTACTGATTCTTAATTTTGCTGAGGCACTTCTTGAATTTTCTAATACTTCTTTTTCTGAAGGTAAAATCGGTTTTCTAGTCATCAGTTCAAAAAGCGGTTTTTCATCGAGCGCAATCGGTAATCCTTTCAATTGCTTCACTGTACTATGTGTTTTCATGAAATGCTTGACGATGCGATCTTCTAAACTATGAAAGGTAATCACAACAAGTCTTCCACCAGGCTTTAATAAGTTCAATGATTGCTTCAAGACATCTTCTAAGACCTGTAATTCTTGATTCACTTCGATTCTTAGCGCTTGGAAAACGGCTTTTGCTGAATGACCTTTTTTTCCTTTAAAAAAGAAATCAGTGACTTTGACGACATCTTTTGTTGTATGATAAGGACGATTGTTGATGATTACATTTGCAAATACATGCGGTTTTTCAATATCACCATAATCTCTAAATATTTTTAATAGCGCATGGTAATCATAGGTATTTAAAATGACTTCGGCAGTAATCTTTTGATTCAAATTCATACGCATATCAAGTGGACCTTCATGCATGTATGAGAAACCTCTTTCAGGTTGATCGATATGCATCGATGACATCCCTAAATCGAGTAAAATACCATCGATTTCTTGAATACCACGTTGATTGAGTTCATGTTGCATGGTTGAAAAATTGTGTTGAATAAACGTGAAGTTTGGATGATTAATAAACCGTTCGTCAATAAATTTTAATACCATTTCATCTTGATCAAACGCAAAAAGATGGCCTTCTTTAAGGGTATTGAGTATTTGAAAACTATGTCCACCTGCACCAAACGTGCCATCGACATAAATGCCATCAGACTTAATATCTAAGCCCTCAATCGATTCTTTTAATAAAACGGAGGTATGAGCGTTGTTCATATCAATTATGGCAATTTTTAGAATAAGAAAAAGGTGCTATCTGCACCCTTCTTATGATTCATCTTGTTTAGATTGTTTTTTTGCTAAAACAAGTTGACCCTTGTAATAACCGCTATTTGGTGTCACACGATGTGGAAGCGTAAACTCTCCAGTTTGTGGGCAAACAACAAGTGTTGGTGCTTGTAATTTGTAATGTGTACGTCTTTTTCTTTTCGCGGTCTTACCAGTTCTTCTAAATGGAACTGCCATGCATTCACCTCCTTATGATGAAGTAGATTATTCTATTAAAGCATCTTGATGATAGATCACATAGGGTTTCTCAGAAACGATAATCCCAAGTAAAATATCATTTAAATTAATGGTGTTGGTGTAGATGAAGTCACATTCATCAAGATTTCCAAATGTTACTTCAGCATTGAAAGACACATGATAATCAACAGGTTTTAATGTCTTTGAACATGCAAGTACTAAATCAACGTCACCTTCAACTCGAAGGATAGTTTGATCGTGTTTTTGAATGATCTCATAGGTCACTTCAAATGGTTTAATATCGATCATATCGACAACTTGATGTTCTGTGATATGAATAGACACTTCTTGTTTTTGTTGGGTGGGTACTAATTGTATGTTCATAATATGACCTCAACTGAAATAGTATAACGAAATGACGCGTAATTGTCAATGATTTTATTCGATGATACCTGAATATAATAAGGTTTTAAAGGATTGATTATCCGCATCTAAAACATAATCTTTAATATATATATGAGAAAGGACCTCATCAATCGCTTGTTTTGAGTAGTCGATGCCCTCAAATTTAACCTCAAATGTATCAAGTGGATTGATGTCAA
>JAQCDH010000058.1 GCA_027620815.1 Bacillota bacterium
GTTTGTCGAAACGTGAGTTTATCATAGATAAATGGTTAAAAAAAAGGTATAATATCATTGGTGAAATATGGGAACTTTAATCAATGCAATCGCCATCATTATTGCATCTATCGTCGGTTTAATGTTTAAATCTAAATTAAATATTCACATTACGAATCAATTAAAGCTTGTGATGGGGCTTGTTTTAATGTTAATGGGTATTGGATGGTTTGTAAGAGACTTTATTACTTATGATGGTGTGAATTTTCAAACCCAGCACGAACTCCTTATTTTACTATCGATTATCATTGGTACACTCATCGGTTCACTACTAAAATTAGATGAACGGTTTAGAGCATTCATTAAAAATGTTGAAACGAAACATAAACTCCCTCCTATTGCTGAAGGATTTATTACAGCAAGTCTTATTTTTTGTATTGGTGCGATGGCCATTTTAGGTGTCTTTCAAGATGTCATCGAAGGTAATTTAACATTACTTTATATCAAATCCATCTTAGATTTTATTACGGCAATGATCCTAGCATCCACATTAGGATTTGGTGTTTTGTTATCGTTTATTTCTGTTTTGTTGTATCAAGGGCTTGTCATGCTTATCGCATTATTTTTTGCTCCATTTTTACCACCTGACTTAATGGTGATGATTGGACTTGTTGGAAATATTTTAATTGTTGCCTTATCATTAGATTTTTTAGAAATCAAATCGATTAAAGTGTTAAACATGTTACCAGCTTTAATCATTCCAATCCTATATGTGGTGATTGTATGAAAAAATTAACCATCGGTATTTTTATTGATGTGTTTTATCCTATGGTAGATGGAGTTGTTAAAGTCACAGATCATCAAGCTCGACTCTTATCAAAACATCATGATGTGTATGTCTTTGCACCAAAAGCAAAAGAAAAAAACTATCAAGATGAGTTTCCTTACGAAGTCATGCGCGTGATGAATATTCATATTCCAACAACCGATTATCAACTTGCGTTACCTCAACTCGATTCAGCTTTAAATAAAAAGTTAAAATCAATCAAATTTGACATCATTCACATTCAATCCCCTTTCTCAATGGGAGAACTAGGGATTAAAGTCGCTAAAAAACAAAACATTCCTGTCGTTGCAACCCTTCATTCCCAATATGAAAAAGATTTTTATGAACGTACAAAATCAAAAACGATCACCAAAGTCATGTTATCAGATATTATGATGCGTCTTAATAAATGTGATGTCACCATGACCATGAATGAGGGATCTAAAGCTTTATTTATGAGATATGGTTTAAAAAAAGAACCACTCATTGTTCCTAATGCAACAGATATGATATTCGCATCAAAAGAAGATGTTTTAAAAGTCAAACAAAATTACGCGATTCAAGCTGTATTTAACATGCTGTTTGTTGGCCGAATGGATAAAATCAAAAATATTGATTTTATGATTGATGTTATCTTTCAATTAAAGAAAAAAACGAAAGCATTCCATATGTATTTTATTGGAAAAGGTTCGCATGAAGGCTCCTTTAAATCGCGAGTGGAGGAGCTTCAATTAAATGATGTGATCACATTTACTGGCCCTATTTATGACAGAAACATGCTTGCAGCTTTTTATCAAGTCAGTGATTTGCTGATGTTTCCTTCAACTTATGATACTAACGGTCTTGTACAAATTGAAGCAGCAAGCCAGTATACGCCAGGTATTTTCTTAAAGGATACTCTTGCTGCATCAAGCATTGTTGATCAGTACAACGGCTATTTAAGTGAAGAAAATCCAGTCTTATTTTCAAGGAAAATCCATGATGTGATGAATCATCAAGAACATCATCAAGATGTTTCCAAAAGAGCCCATGAAACACTTTATCTTACATGGGCAGAAGTGGTCTTAAATATTGAAAAGATGTATCAAACACTTATTAAGGAGTCTTAAGATGGATAAAAAAGAATTAAAAGGGAAGTTAACACCAATACAATTTCATGTCACACAAGAAAACGGGACAGAACCTCCTTTTAGAAATGAATTTCATGATTTCAAAGGGAAAGGTATTTATGTTGATATCGTCTCTGGAGAACCGCTTTTTTCATCACAAGATAAATATGATAGTGGTTGTGGCTGGCCAAGTTTTACGAAACCAATCACAATGATCATCGAAAAAAGAGATCTTTCTCATGGCATGATGAGAATAGAAGTGAGAAGTAAAGAAGCTGATAGTCATTTAGGTCATGTCTTTACCGATGGACCTAAAGATAAGGGTGGATTACGTTACTGTATCAATTCTGCAAGCCTCCGTTTTATTCCATTAGAAAAGCTAAAAGAAGAAGGATATGAGTCATACTTGGCTTTATTTGAAGCTCAGTGAAATACCGTATCGATCCAGATTTAAAACCGCTATTACCTTTTATATTTAAACGACATTCTACTTTAACAAGACACTTAATGAACGCTTTCTTTAAAGCGTCTTTTCAATTTACAAAGCCAAAACTCCCGTATGTAAGAAAATCTATAAAAATCAATTCCCATGATGGTGAAGCCTTTACATGTTATCATTACTATAAAGAAGGTCATCAAAATCAACCTTTATTGATTTATGTTCACGGGGGTGGTTTTCAAAGTGAAGGGACATCGATTCACCAACAAATGATCATAAGATTTGTTGAGGAATCTCAACTTCAAGTGATGTATGTGAAGTACCGTTTACTTCCTGATTATCCTTATCCTAAAGCATTTGAAGATGTTGTCTCAACCTATCATTACGTCGTATCTCACCAACAAACTTTCACATATACCAATCTTTATGTAGGAGGGGATTCTGCAGGTGGAAACTTAGCATTTGCATTATCTTTATATGACCGTGATCAAAACCTTCATCACATTCAAAAAACAATGCTGATTTATCCTGTGTTAACAAAGTATCATCAACTATCATCTCATCTGACCCATCTCATGACACCGATGTGGAATCAACATTTAAATCAAACCATGTGGGAATCGTATTTAAAAGATGTCACTAATGATCAATATGCATCGTTATTAGAGCATGAGATGTATGCACTAAACGCGGTTTATATAGAAACTGCAGAATTTGATCCACTTCGAGATGAAGGGATTTTATTAGAAAAAAAGTTAAAAAAACAAGGCAATGATGTGGTTGCTTATCATACATTAAAAACAGTACACGGCTATGACGCTTTACCACAAGCTAAAATTACGCAAAAAATGATGCTTCATCGTATTGCATTTCTTAAAGGAGACTCATGAAATTTTTAAAATTATTGTTACTGATTCCAGTACTTTTACTTCTCATGTCATGTGAAGAAGAAATCAATGAAGGACGCTTAGTTGTTCCTGCAACGATTTCTTTTGAAGGTGATATGATTCATTACACCAATGAGGATGTGCCTTCTTTACTAAAAGGTGTCACCGTCTCTCATAATTATTATGACAATCTCATCGATATCTTAATTATTGATGATGCGAGAGTGGATTGGGATAAACAAGGACTCTATCAAATCAATTATTATGTCACAACTCCGTATCAAGTCACAACAAAAGCGGTAAGAGATGTGACCGTATTAGAGGGACGAGAAGAATCACTTAAAATATATCCAGCGATTATTGGCATTAAAGATGTGACGTATTATATTGGCGATGACCGTCCTAACTATTTAGAAGGGGTCGCAGCGTTTGACCTGAATGATGGATATATTACTGAAAATATGATTATTGATGATACCTCTGTCGATTATGATACTGTCGGTACTTATCAAGTAAGATATTCTGTGATGAACTCTCAAACACTTATTACGACTGAAACGATTACATTAACTGTTCTACAACCGGTTGTCTCAAAGGCAACAGAACTTCAAGTCCTTTATATTAACGACACCCATGGTGCCATCCTTGAAGACGGCAATCAAATGGGCCTTGTTCATATTGCAAGTTACATTGATTACATTGAAAATACAGAAGATAATGTGTTATTTATTAGTGGCGGGGATTTACTTCAAGGAAGCTTACTTTCCAATTACTTTTACGGTGCACCAATTATAGAAGCACTTAATATGATGGGACACGAAGCATTTACCTTAGGAAATCATGAATTTGATTGGGGACTCGATGTTGTTTTAGACTATTTTAACGGGAATCATGAGATTCAAGCAAATTATCCATTACTTGCAGCCAATTTATTTTATACAGGTACTGAAACACGTCCTGTAGGCATTGAACCTTATACCATTGTCACAAGAGGAGACCTTAAAATTGGAATCATTGGTACCATTGGATTTGGTCTAGAATCCAGTATTGCAACGTCTCGAGTAACAGGCTATGAATTTAGAGACCCAGTGACGTACGTTTCTTATTATGCCAATTACTTAAGAACTATTGAAGATGTGGATCTTGTGCTCGCCATTGATCACGGAGCAAGATCAGACACAAATCAAGGGATTGGACAACTTGTGGGATCGTCTCGTGTAGATGCGATGTTTAATGGCCATACCCATCAAAACAGTTTAACCTTCATTTCAAGAGAAGGCATCGATATGCCAGTAATGCAATCAGCTGCTTATGGACAACTTATTGGTCATCTCACACTTGATATTTCAAGAAACGGACTAGAAGATTATGAAGCAAGAAACATGAGCCCGCTTCAAATGCCTAGAAATTTAAGTCAAGATGAAACATTAAAAGCAATGATCGATTCTTATTATGAGCAAGTTGAACCACTCATTACAACTGTTATCTTACCAAGTTCAAGTTATTATTCTAGAAATGATTTAACACAATATATCGCAAAATTGATGGCGCTAAAAACTGGTGCAGTCGTTGGGATTCATAACGGTGGTGGCACACGTACCGATTTAGATTTTAATGAAGGAATTACGGTTGCTAAGTTATATGAAATCTTCCCATTTGATAACCGTATCAAAACGGTTTACTTAAAAGGATCTGTCATTAAT
>JAQCDH010000059.1 GCA_027620815.1 Bacillota bacterium
CTACCGTTATACACATACCAGAAACCTGGTTCAGTGATATCTGCATATTCAGCATTTTGTGCTTCACCTGGTAATTCTGCTGGTGTTGTTGCAAATGTACCATCAACAAATTCGTTTGTGTTAATGTTAATTAACGCTTCTTCATCAACACCAATTTCTAGTTTTACATTGTCAAGTGTAACTTTTCCAACTGCTGCACCAAATAAGAATTCGATCCTTGTTTCAATATTTGCACCTTCATATGTGAATTCAACACTATATGTTTGTAATTCAGTTGTTAAGTTAAATACTTTACCGTCTAGTCCTGGATTGAATGCGACTGTGATTGGACGATCAACACTTGCAAAAGCGTCAAACGATAATTTGTATGTTTCACCTTCCAATAAAGTGATACCTTTTTGTTTTAACATGTAGTGCCATACTTGACCTGCAACATTAGTGACATCGATTTCAAATTTACCATCTGTCACGCCATATGTTGCAGCAGCACCTGACCAACTACCGTTATACACATACCAGAAACCTGGTTCAGTGATATCTGCATATTCAGCATTTTGTGCTTCACCAGGTAATACTGCTGGTGTTGTTGCAAATGCACCATCAACAAATTGTTCTGAATCAATAAACAATAATGCCGCTGGTTCAGAAACTGTTAATAGCGTTTCAGCTCTTGAGAAGTTCCCAAATGGATCTGATACGATATATTTAATTGTGTACGTTCCAGCTACTGTCATATCAATTGCTGAAATTTTTACATTGTCTGAATTGTAAATTTCTATAACTATTGCATGTGTCATATCACCTGATACAGCATCAAGAGCCGTTACACCTGTTCTAGGGTTAAAACTATCTTCAGTCATTAAATCAAGTGTTGCTACAATCCCTGAGAAAATAGGACCTGATGTATCTGGATCTGGTGTTGATTCTTCAATCACGATGTTATCAAAATACATCGTAGCATTGACTGAGTTTTCTCCAATTTTACCTAAACCAAAGATGATACCACCTGTTTCTCCATCACCGTCAATATCTAATACTTGATCATTTTGAACTGTAAATTTATAGGAGAATGTTGTCCATTCAGTTGTAATGGTACGGTATATAATTGCTTCTGGCGCTCTTAAATAGTCATTATAATAACCAAAAGCAACTCCTACGATTTCACCAACTTGAAGTGCAATCTCTTTAGCAACACTAGATTTTGCATCAAATGAAACTTCATATGTTTTACCATTTTCAAAAGCCATATTCATTTGTCCAAATCTTGGGGTAAAGAAATTAGAACCAGCGACGACTTCAGCTTTCAAAGCTCCATCTTCTGCTGTTAATGTCATTGTTGCACCATCTGCAACATAAACAACTTCAGCATCATTCCATCCACCAATACCTGATGCCATGTCACCATTAACAACAAGTTCACCTTCAACAGCAACTGGTGCTTTGACTGTGATATTTCTTGATTGTTGAGCAACAAGCTCACCTACGCGAACTTCATAACGAACAAAATGAACACCAGCTTGTAATGTATCAAGTGCTCCTGTTGTTGTGTTGACTGCTGATGAGGTTGTGACTAAAGTAATTTGATCTGAATAATCAACTTCGTCATTACCTAATGCAACAACACCGTCTAAAACGTTAAATGTTGATCCATTGTCGACAGAAATATCTGCGACTCCTGAAAACGTAATTGCAGTTAACTCAACTTCAGTTTCACATGAAGCTAAGCCAAACACTGCAAGAATTGCAATAAATAAAAACAGTAATTTTTTTGACATATGTCCCTCCAAAGACAATTTTTTTTGATTTCCTATAACGGAAACCGATTTCCTTGACTATATTATAACGATAAATTTCTAATTTGTAAAGAGAAAAGTAAATCGCTTACATTAATTTTTGTGAGAACGTTCACAACCGCTTTATGAAAGCTCTTTTAATGTGATATCAATTTCTTTTATTTGTTGGTTTCGAATCTTTTCTGCCAGTTCACCGATGACGCTTTCACCAATGACTTCATGAACTTGATTATTTTCATCAATGAGTTGATATTTTTCTACAATGACATTACTTTCAAAAATATCTTTAATACCATCATAATAATAAGTAATTGCAATGTTTGAAAATAATGTTGTTTTTAATTCCCCTTGATCAAACCATGACGCTTTAACAAGTGGTTTTAATTGAAAGGCAAGTTGTTCATTTTTTACAGAAAATATCGATTTTCCTAAAAACATATATCGCCACATCGATAACATCTCAGCTGTTGATCCTGAGAGTCTTGCAACAAACCCTTGACCATGTAGTCTATCATCAGGGTTTTTTGAACTTGCTAAAAACGAACTGTTTTCAAGTGTACTTCTACCATAAACATCTTCATCTAAGAAACAGACCATATTGGTCTTGATTGCTTCATAAAAAGCATCATACGAACCACTTACAAGTAGTCCTAATAAATATTTATAGGTCATATGCAAGAATATCGATTCTCTTTCTAACCAACCTGCAGTAAATGCTTTGATACGTCCTAATTCATAAGATGCATCATCAAGTGGTGCACTTGTTTTAAACATGTTTAGCTTTTGATCATAAATCTCTGATGCTAATACGTTTTTATGAAGTTTGATTGCTTGTTCTTTTGTTGCAACAGACTTTAAAAACCGTGCATGTGATTCTAAAAAGTAAGGGACATCCACTTTTTTAAAAGTTTTAACATCAACATATGTGATATCTCCTTCTACACTTAATTCATCATAATCAACGGCTTCATATGTTAAGTATGTAGGAATTAAGTCTTGCGTTTGATAATATGCTAACGTCTGATTTAAATGTTGCTCCATTTTATCTAATGCTTTTAATAACACTTCTAATGAGAGCGATGATG
This sequence comes from Bacillota bacterium, assembly GCA_027620815.1. GTDB lineage: Bacteria > Bacillota_I > Bacilli_A > Acholeplasmatales > Acholeplasmataceae > UBA8290. The sequence goes on from JAQCDH010000059.1 coordinate 2,879, forward strand.
AAACGATTGGTGTTTCAACAGCTTCACGGTAGGATTCAAGTGCATTCATGCGTGCATCAAAATCATTTAAATCTGTAGACAATAATGCTTCTAAAAGTGTGACAAAAGGTTTTAATACATGAACATGTTCTGGTTGAATGCTTTTTGTTTGTTTATGTAAAAAAGAAATGAGTTTATGAAGTTCAAATAACTCAGAGACACCAGAACCAAATAATCCTGGTAACCCATTCATGGCATCATTCCAACCTGGTTTACCACCCTCATACATAAGTCCTTTTGATTCAGGATCTAAGTGCATGAATTTATTGACAACAAGTGTGAGTAATTTCGTATAAACCTGATGTTTAATTGGTTGACCGTGTTGATCAAGTAATGCATGAGATTGTCTTTTTACATGACGTTCAGAGCGGTATTGTCTGATTCTTCCATCAGCAAGTTTCATGTATTTGTTTTTTCTAGGCTGTACGATTGCATCGGATAAGAAATAGGTGACTTCATGATCAAAAAGCATCGATGCCATTTGGTCTGGATAAATCGCTTGATACGTTTCGATGAGATCATAAATATAGGTGAAATGGTCTTCCCAATAGCCTTCATGAAAATGCGCAACAAAAGACACACGACTTTCTTTTAAAATCGGTTCAAATAATGATTCTTGATGGTGGTTTTTAAGAACTTTTAATAATTGTCCTGGTGTGTATGGATGTTTTAATAATGCATCTATTTCTTTAGAAACAGAATGGCCTTCATAGTGAAAAGAAAGTCCAGCAATATTGAGTGGATTGTATCCATCTGCTTGAATAAACGATGCGAATTGTATGATATTAAATGCTTTTATTTTTGGTTCAAAAAAGAGATCGTTTCTTCTATTTTGTAAGACATCTCTAAAATTTCCATTCCCTTGACTCATGACATTTGCTTCAATTGAAAAAAAGTTATAATCACGTTCTAAGTCACCATGTTTACGAGAATAGACATAATATGGAATGCGACCGTCTTTCGTTTCTAACATGATAGGCGTTCCACCGCGTAAAACATTATCCATATAAGAATATTCTAAATAGTCATTAAAGTGCGCATTTGATGTTGTTGTTTGAACAACTTGAGTAAGTTCATTGTGAAGTCGTTGATTTTCTTTTTCTTTTTCTAATAAATACTCTAAATAAAAATCTTTTGTATGGCGTTGATAGTATTGTTGATGTTCTGCATATGAAAACATGGAAATGAAGGTTGTTGTTTCTTTGAGTTTTGTATATGTCATTGCTGCGGGTATATGATTGACTTCACTTTGAGATTGAAACGATAACGCATCCTCAAATGCATGTGGATATGATAACGTTGTATCTTGACCAAATAAAATGGATAGATCATAAATATATGTTTTGTCTTTGAGTCCAAATGTTTGATATGTATTGACATCATCAATCATTTGTACTTCTGCTGTATCACCAATGGATGCGCTTAGTTTATAATACATCGCATCACGTGTTGGCACACACACCATCCAACTTCTTAAGGTGTGTGACATATTTTTAAGTAATCCTGCATCGAGTTTCGCTGGTAATATATGCGTTAATCCATCCACAACCTCAATCGATGCTGGCGCGTTTTTACCAAATTCGATTGTGACTTTACGTAAAAACCCTGCAAGCGGTGCTTCAGGTAACGTAAAGTATGTGACTTGAATGGTTAAATCTAACGTTTTTATGTCTTCAACAATTGAAACATCATGCTTTGTGACATGAAGGGTTTGATTGTGCGCATTGTCGACTTTAAAACATTCAATAACGTTGCCATTAGCTTTAATAAACGTACGAAATCCTCGTTGTGACACAAGTTCATACGCTTGATTTGCCGGAACAAATTCTAACATTGCACCGTTTTTATCTCTTAAACCAAAGCTTGAAATCAATTGACCTTTATTGACATAATAGACCCACATTGGAATCCCTTGAATACCAGCCACGCCACTTAAAAAGCTTGAGAATGGTTTTTTTAATGCATAACTTTGTTGTTGATAAGACATCATGTTCTCCTTTATTGAGTGGA
>JAQCDH010000060.1 GCA_027620815.1 Bacillota bacterium
ATCGAAAAAACAGCTTCTTCAAAACCGATACGTTCAATAATTCCAGATGTTAAGACGCGCTCTTCTGGCATCACAAGGACTTGAAATTTTAATGAGGAACTCCCTGCATTGACTGATAATATGTTCATATATACTCTCTTTCTCTTTCATTGTAGCAAGATTATCAATTTAATTCAAAACATGTTATAAAAATTAGTATAAATAACCATAAATGGCAATAAATTGTAAGATGGTGGCAAGTGATGTCCATAAATGCCAAATAAAATGAAAGTATTTATATTTAGATAAGGCATAAAAGATCACACCAAGTGAATAAGCGATGCCACCTAATAACACAAAGACAAAAGCACTTGGGCTATAGCTTAAAAGTGCGCCAACAAATATGAGTGAACTCCATCCCATCAATAAATAAATAATAACATGAATGGTTGAAAACCGTTTGATCCATATCGCTTTAAAAACAGTACCAATGATAATTAAGATCCACTGTATTGTAAGCATGAATACACCTAAACTCATTTGACCGATAAAGGGTTCTTGAAGTTGTGGTATTAATAGAAGTGCTGGTGCAAACGTGCCCCCAATTAACACATAAATTGAAATATGATCCATACGTTTAAACACACTTTTTGCTTTTTTATTCGTTAAGCTATGATAAAGCGTGGACATGATGTATAAAAGCATGATGGACCCACCAAATAAAATCGCACCTGCATATTCTCTAATGGTTGTCGATTCAATGAGTAAAAGGATAAGCGCAATGAGTCCAAAAAGACCCATGATTCCGTGTGAGACGGCATTTGCGATTTCTTCACCTGTGGTTTGTTTTCTGTGTTGACTCATGTTGTCTCCTTAAATTGATCTAAAAAGTCTTTGCCTTTCATACTTTCTGGCTCGTGATCGATGCATCCTGGAAACCCGTACTGGCGCATCGCATCAAAAGCAACGATGGCAACCGCATTAGATAAGTTGATACTTCTTACTTTATCGGTGGTTGGAATTCTAAACGTATGAGATAAATTAGCTGCAAGAACTTTCTTATCAAAGCCTGTGGATTCTTTACCAAATAATAAATACAAAGATTCGATACTTTCAGGATATGTTATCCCTTCATAACTTTGTTTACCATATCTTGATAAAAAATAATAGGTGCCTGGGTTCTTTTTTACAAATTCTTCGTAATTTTTATACGTATAAAACGTTAAATCTTCAATATAATCAAGACCACTTCTTTTAAGTGTACGGTCAGATAACTCAAACCCAAATGGTTCAATAAGATGTAGGGTTGCACCAATGGCAACACATGTACGCATGATATTTCCTGTATTTTGAGGAATTTCTGGTTCAAATAAAACAATATTAAGCATGTAGAGTGACCTGCATTTCATAACGTATTTTTGATTCAAAGTAAAAACCAAACGGTAAGACCATAATATTAGAAATCATCAAGGCATAAAAAATCGATGCATAATTGCCCTCTTCAAACACCAACATAAGTATTAACACGAGAGGGATTCGAAAGAACCACAAACGTAACAATGATAAAAACATCGTATATTTAGAAAGTCCAGCGCCATTATAAAGACCAATGAATGTTTGAAAGATGGCCATAACCGGTTGCGTTAGTAAAAACCAAAACGCAAACTCAACACCAATTTCATAACTCCTAGATGTGTTATTTCCTAAGATGAATGCAACCACATCATATCTGAAAGGTAGCATAATAAGAACACCAATCACCATAATCAATAGAGATAGATATCTTGTTAATATATACGATCGTTTCGCACGTTCGATATTATGATGACCAATATTCATCCCGATATACGAGGCATTGACATTTGATAGTGCGATGACTGGGTATAAAAGAATGGTTGTAAGACGAGACCCAATCCCAAATCCTGTAGAGACTTCTACACCATAACTTAACACCAAGCTTTGTATAATAATAAAACCTAGAGCCGTCATTCCTTGTCCAAAGGAGGCTGGTAAGGCAAATTTGATAACGTCTTCAACCGTTTGATGATCGAGTTTCATTTCTTTGACTGAAATACGTAAATGTTTTTTTGAGTAAAATAAATCAATGAAAATAAACGGTGTGATTAGTGCATTTGCAAGTACAGTTGCATAAGCTGCACCAACAACACCCATTTTAAATACAACAATAAATAAACCTGTAAATATCATATTAAGGATAATTGCAATGACATTTAGTAAGACAGGTTTAAGTGTTTCACCTTCTGCTTGACGAATCGATTGATAAATTAAAAACGGAAATATAAAAAGTAAATCAAATCCTCGAATTAAAAAATACTTTGATGCAAAATCTAATCCAACACCTCTTGCTCCCATTGCCAGTGCAATGAGATGATGATCAAAGACTACATCACTTATAAAAATCAATATCCCAACAATCAAAAGCGAAATAATGAATCCAATTAACATTAATTGTGACGCATATTTTTTTGCTAAATCGTCTCTTTTCGCACCAATATATTGACTGACGATTGCAACTGCGCCAACACTTAATCCGATTCCAATCGATAAAAATAAAAAGTTCACCGGAAAATAAATATTAATTGCTGAAATCGCTGAGTCAAGCTCCAATTGATTGTATCCATCCATCCTAGCAACAAAAATCGCATCCACTAAATCATGGAGCGATTTTAAAACGTTGTTTAAAAAGATCGGTATGGAAAGTAAAATGAGACCTTTTAAGATGTTTTTATCATGCAATATGAGGTGGATATTTTTAGACATTACTTTTGATATCTTTCAATGAGTGTTTGTTTTAAATCATATAAGTCTTTCGAATAATCCACATAATAGCCGTGTGGGTTTTCAAGTCTTCTTACTTCAATATAAATACACTCTAAAGCTTCTTTGCGGTATGCTCTTATGTCATGAACAGTTGGTAAGTCATAGACAAGTTCACCCTTGATATAAATGGGATGAAGTAAAGGTTTCACTTGATAGTTTTCTATCCATTGTTTTTTAAATGGATAAATAGGATCAAATAGTAAATAAGGTTTAGAAGCATCAATCACCTCATCAAATAACGTAATGACATCTGCTTTGGCAATACCCTCTTGAAAGAAACGATACACTTGCTTGAAACCTGGTAGGGTTGTTTTTACTGGATTATCTGATAATTTAATTTTAGGTTCTAATTTTCCATTTTCTTCAATCGCAACAAGTTTAAAGACACCGCCAAAAACAGACTCACTTTTGGCTGTTACTAAACGTTCTCCCACGCCAAATGCATCGATTTTTGCGCCTTGACTAATCAGATCACGAATTAAAAACTCATCTAATGAATTAGAAACCGTAATGGTTGTATCAACAAGTCCTGCTTCATCTAACATGATTCGAGCTTGTTTTGATAAATAGGCTAAATCCCCACTATCAAGGCGAATCCCTTTGAGTGACTTTCCAAGTGGTTTTAAAATATCTTCATGAATTTTAATGGCATTTGGGACACCTGATTTTAATGTATGATAGGTATCTACTAATAACACGCAATTATTAGGATACGTATTAGCATAGGCTTTAAACGCATCGTATTCGTTTTCAAAACTTTGAATGAAAGCATGTGCCATGGTACCAAGTGCTGGAATTTGATATTGATAATCTGCATAGGTATTTGATGTTCCTACTGCGCCAGCGATATAAGCTGCTCTTGCACCAAAGATAGAAGCATCATAACCATGCGCGCGTCTTGCACCAAACTCTAAAACAGAACGACCTTGAGCGGCATGTACAATACGAGACGCTTTAGTTGCAATTAAACTTTGATGATTAATTGTGAGTAATACCATGGTTTCAATAAGTTGGCATTCAATAATGGGACCTTTAATGACCATGATCGGTTCATTAGGAAATATTGGTGTACCCTCTTTCATTGAGTACACATCACAACTAAATGTAAAGTTTTTTAAATACATTAAAAAGCGTTCATCAAAAATCTTCTTACTTCTTAAATACGCAAGTTCTTCTTCATTAAAAGATAATTTCTCTAAATAGGCAATGACTTGTTCCAAACCTGCAACGATGGCATAGCCACCATCATCTGGAACAGATCTAAAAAACACATCAAAAACTGCTTCTGTGTGCTCTTTTCCAGTGACAAAATAACCATTTGCCATTGTGAGTTCATAAAAATCCATTAATAAATTAAGTTCACGCATCATCTGCTCCTTAGCATGTTTTATTGTATCATAATACGTATTATTTTGATACAATAGTGATGAGGTTTAACATGATTATATTGCTATCACCGGCCAAAACAATGAATTTAAAACATCCTCAAAAAGTTTTTCATTGTTTCTTTGAAGAGGATGCATTAAACCTAAGATCATCTTTGACTTCCATGTCAGTAAAACGTCTCATGACTTTTTTTGATATCTCTAAAGATGTTGCATTAAAAACTTATGATTATTATCATAGTGAGAATACGTATGTTACTTATGACATGTTTGATGGAATCGGATATCGAATTTTAAAACAATTATCTCCAAAAGTACCAAAAAACATTTATGCCTTGTCTGGATTATATGGACTTCTTCATCTATCAGATACCATCTATCCATATCGGCTTGATTTAAAACATCCTAAAAAGGGATCACTTGTTACATATTGGCGTCAAAAACTATATGAAAAGTTAAAAGATGAAGACATGATTATTTCGTGTTTATCTTCAGAGTATGATGTTTTACTTGATGAAAGACTTCATGTGATTCATGTAGAGATATATAAAGACAATAAAAAAGCACCTAGTGTCGATGCT
>JAQCDH010000061.1 GCA_027620815.1 Bacillota bacterium
CACTAAATCTTCAGGGATGGGAAGAATCATAAGATCCTGTTGATAAGAAGTCTCAAGACATGTTGTCATCTCGTCATATGTTAAAAAAGGAATGACTGCTTGTGTTTGTAAATGTTCATATAATTTTGATGAAGAGACCATATTTGAATATCTCTTTGATGTTTTAATTGTCTTTTGATGTATTGTTCATAAATATGTTGAAGTGGTTCTTTATCATTATATTTAAGTTTTTGATATTGAGGTTTAGAAAGACATAATAATTCATGAGTTAAACACACTTCTTGATTCGTTTGATAATTAGATGCATCATTGATAAGAAATGCAGCTGGTTTGAGTCGCACAAGATGATGATGCCATTGATCAATATATAGGATGGTATTTTTAATAAAATGATTCACATCTTTTTCGATGGTGTCATAGAAACTTCTATATACAGAATGTTGATTTAAATCTTCATGAAGAGGATCGCGAGTCATATCAAAACTTTTATTCAGAAAATAACTGGTCATGATGAGTTGCATTTTATTAAGTAAACTTTCGTGACACTCGTTTTTTAAATGATCCACATCTTTTTTAAATTGTAGAACTTCAATTGGTTCAATGATCAATTTTATATGGTATTGATAAAAATTTTCTAAGTGTTGATTCATTTTGTGTTTTGAGAGTGATTTAAAATATTGATCAATGATGTTTGAGAGTGTTACGATATGATTAATCAGCCGTTGATCATGTTGATTGAAGTCTATTTCAATATGATGTTGAGGATTCATGGTGTCCTTTCATCAAAAAAGTACTACCACTTTATATGTGGCAGTACTTTTTTAAAATTTTTCTCTAAAATATGAAGATAAACTTTCTAAAGATTGAATAAGTGCTTCATTTTCATCAATGTGTAAATCTTTAATCACTGTAGAAATCATGTCTTCATGGAAAGCATCATGAAGTTTCATGACAGGTAGTGATTTACTTGTTAATTTTAATAATACTTTTCTTTTGTCTAAACTGTCTTTAGCTCGTAATACATATCCTTTTTTAACAAGCGTATTGATTGAGGTCGTTAACGTTCCCACGGTAATTCGTAATCGTTTAGCAACATAACCCATATTTGGTTCTTCTGTTTTCATGATGGCTTCAAGGACGTGCACTTCACTCATTGACAATGTGACACCTTGTTTTCTTAATGCTTCAGCTTCAATCGATAAGATTTGATTAAAGATGACAACAAGAAGGTCATTAAGAACATATTTCGCGTGATTCTTATCCATACGATGCTAACTCGATATATCCAACAGCGAGTGTTCCAGGACCAGCATGTGCACCAACAACAGGTGTAAGTGGAACGACATCAATGTCTAATTTTGGATATAACACTAAAATATCTTCTTTCATTTGAAGTGCTTTATCTTGATTGTTTGTATAGACGATAAATAGTTTAACTTCTTTACCTTGTATGTCAAATTTAATGACTTCAAGTAACCGTTCACGCGCTTTTGCAGTTGTTCTAATTTTTTCAAATGGTACAAGGGCACCATCACTTTTTAAACGTAACAACGGTTTAATTTTTAATAAACTTCCTAGCATCCCTTGAACACCAGATAAGCGTCCATTTTTAACTAAATATTTAAGTGTGTCTACTAACACATAAATGGTTGTATTTTCTTTGATTTGTTCAAGTCTCTCAACAATTTTTTCAGTTTTTACACCTTTTTTAATATCTTTAATAGCTTCTAAAACTAAATACGCTTCACCGTAAGATACACTTCTAGAATCAATCACGTGAACTGGAAAATCTTCAACCATGTCTTTTGCTAAAATGGCACCTTGATACGTCCCAGATAATTTAGATGAAATGGTCACAACAATCGCATCTTCATACCCTTCATCTTTTAATTGTTGATAGATTTCTGCCATTTTACCGGTTGCTGTTTGTGATGTTGAAACATCAATATCTGGTGAGGCAACGATTTTGTTGTAAAACGCTTCAGCTGTAATATCAACAAAATCTTCATATTCTTTTCCGTCTAAATTAAGTATCGAACGGAATACATGTACTGGATAATCAAGTGTCATGTAATCAACACCAGAATTACCGCATACAATCAGTGCTGTTCTTTTTTCCATTATAGATCTCCTTTAATGATATATTCGTAAAATTATTCTATCACATGAATCCACATTTAAATCGACTATTTTTATTTTTAAATAATAAAAAACATGATGATGATAAACGCACTCATGAAAAGTATGAGTGCATAATTTGCATCTTCAAAACTCACAGAAATACCTCTAATACGTTTGAGAAGTGCACCATCTTTTTTTATTACATAACGATAAAATCCAATACCTATTAAAATATAGATGAAATAATCTAACCACGCTTGTCCCTCAAACAATTGAACTTGAGATGCTTCAAATCCAAAGATATTGGCGATGATTGGCATGTAAAAAATACCCATAGTAATACTTAAAATAGCTAATATTGTCATAGCAACGATACATTTAGAATCTCTAAATATAAACATAACATCTAATTTAGGACCAAATAAAATTCTAGAAAACTTAAGGAATGACGTTACAGTACCTATATTAATAAACGTGAAGATGGCCATGTAAAAAAGATCATCTTTAAATGCATACTTAATGAGTGACTTTGAAACAAATCCACTGAAAAGTGGCATACCAGTAATCGATAACATCGCAATAATAAGTAAAATCGATGTATACGGCATGGTTTTAAAGACGCCTCGAATTTCATACACTTTTTTAGTTTTATATGTGTAAATGATTTGGCCTGCTGCTAAAAACAGTAATGATTTAAAGAAAGCATGATTGAGAATATGTAACATGCCACCTGAAAATGAGACATCATTCAAGGAAGATAACCCCATCATCATTAACCCAATTTGAGACACTGTATGGTAGGCTAAAATTTGTTTTAAGTCTTTTTGTACGAGTGCAAACATGACGCCAATCAGTCCTGTGATTGCACCAATATAAAAGAAAAACGTGCCCGTATCATATGTTGCTTCTAAAAATAAATCATGATGAATACGTATAAAAGCATATAAAGAAAGTTTAACAATAAGACCAGATAATAACGCAGATATCGATGTTTTAGCAACACCATGCGCGCGTGGTAACCAAGAATAAAGCGGGACAAATGCAGCTTTAATAGAAATTCCTGAGAGCATCATCACATATGCAAGTTTGACAATGTTTGTACTGGAATGAAGACTGATTTGAGAAGCGACATACTGTATATTAATAGACCCGTAAACATAATAAATAAGAATGATCCCAATTAAAAAAAACAAAGCACCAAGCGTATTGATGAGAAGATAATAAATCCCTGCACGAAAGGAGGGTCCATTTTTATTATAAGCAATTAAAATGGTGACTAAAACAGTGATCAGTTCTAAAAAAACAAAAAAGTTAAAAAGATCATTGGTTTGAACAAGTCCTAAAAAAATGCCTTGTAAAAACATTAAGAAAAATAAATACATATGGTCATCACGATGCTTTTTAAATGTAAATAATAAAATGATAAGCCACATGATTAGCGTGAGTCCAATAAAAATCATTGAGGTTTGATCCACATAAAAACTAATTGCAAATATTGGGCTCCAACCCCCAAAAATCAAGAGGATTGGATTTTCATAAACACCTTGAGCAAGCAAATAAATGTATAGTGCAAGCATAATTGCTTGCAATAAGAAAACCAATCTTGACACCATTCGATATTTAAATAAATAAACAAAAAGAGACCCAATGACTGGGATCATTACAAATAATAAAGATATGTATGTCATCCTTTGTCTCCTCCAAAAATAACTTTCCATTCAATTGAACCGTAATGATGAAAAATTTTAATACAAAGCATTAAAGCGAGTGATGTAATAGAGGAACCAATGACGATAGCAGTAATCATGAGCGCTTGTGGAAGTGGATCAACCACATCAATACCAAGTTCATACATAATTGGAATCAATCCACCTTCATAAGAAGCTAAATTCAAGAATAATAAAATTGTACCTGCTTCAATAATGGTCACACTAAATACGGATTTAATTATATTTTTACTTGTTGCAACGCCATAAATTCCAACTAAGATAACAACGAAAGATAAAATCGGATTCATTATCTTCCCTCCTTTAAAAACGAAGTAAATATGGCAACAAGTCCTAACGCAACTTTGGCACCGATCAGTATATTCAATGTGTATAAAAACACTTGTTTAAGCGCTATGTCTGATTCTAAAGGTATAAAGTTTGTCATTAATGTTCCACGTGTAAAAAAACTTAAACTGGAAATGACAAGTAATAATAAAAATAATATTTTTTCAATAGTAATAATCGTATGTACATCAATTTGTTTTGAAATATCAATATAATACAAAATCAAAATTGCCGTTGCAACAATAGCACCACCTTGAAATCCACCACCTGGAGAAAGATGACCATTTAAGATGATATACAACCCAAATAATAACATGATAGGATATAACAATCGCCCAAAAGTAATAAACAGTTCTGGAGTTTTTTGTTTGTCCATCATAAATGTTGCATTTTTTTCTTTGATGGTATGCTGAGAAATCCATAGTACACCAGAAACGGCGACCAATAAAATACCCGCTTCAAAAAGACTATCAAATAACCGGTAATCTAAATAAATGGCAGTTACTAAATTTCTACTTCCAGTGTCTAAGTACCCATTT
>JAQCDH010000062.1 GCA_027620815.1 Bacillota bacterium
TTTTGTTATAATATTGTTTAAAGGAAGGTACTATGACAAGACTTACAGCACGTTTTTTAAGATATGTAAAAATTGACACACAATCAAATCCTTATGTAGAAACAACGCCTTCAACTGAAAAACAAAAAGATTTATCAAGAGTTTTAGTTGAAGAGCTACATGAAATGGGCTATCAAGATGCGTATTTAGACGATTTAGGGTATACCTATTTAAAAATAGAAAAAAATAAAGATTGTATGACCCCAATTGGATTTGTTTCACATGTGGATACATCCTTTGATGCACCTGGACATCCAGTGAACCCAAGAGTAATTGAAAATTATCAAGGTGATACCGTTAAACTTAATGATTCTTTATCCATGCATCCTAAACAATTCCCAAGTTTAAACCATGTAATTGGTGATGATATTATTGTAACTGATGGGAATACCTTACTTGGTGCAGATGATAAATGTGGTGTTGCTGAAATGATGGAACTCGCTGAAATCTTAAAAGAAAATCCAAATATTAAACATGGTGATATTTATTTATGCTTTACACCCGATGAAGAAATTGGACGCGGTGCAGATCACTTTAACTATGATTTCTTTAAAGCGTCTTATGCATATACGATGGACGGTTCAAGAGTTGGTGAAATTGAATATGAAAACTTTAATGCCGCACATGCATGGGTACGTTTTATTGGAAAAAGTATTCATCCAGGTGCCTCTAAAAATAAAATGATCAATGCCTCACATTTAGCCTTTGAATTCCATCAATTCCTTCCAAAAGCACTTGACCCGAGTTTAACTGAAGGATATGAAGGATTTAATCACCTAACCGATATCAAATCCACTGTAGATCATGGTGAAAGTATTTATATTATTAGAAATCATGATATGACTTTATTTGAAAAACAAAAAGAAACGTTTCAATTAATTGTTGCTTTTTTAAATCAGAAATATGGATATGAAGCTGCTCAATTAACACTAAAAGATACCTATTATAATATGGCTGAAAAAATCAAACCACGTTTTGAAATCATTGAAAAAGCAATGGATGCGATAAAGCGTTGCGGATTAACACCAATCACCTCGCCCATTCGTGGTGGTACAGACGGAGCAAGACTTACCTATGAAGGATTATTATGTCCAAACTTAGGAACGGGTGGTTATCAGTTTCATGGACGTTATGAATTTGCATCGATTCAACAAATGGAAAAAGCACTAGAAATTATGATCGATATTATTACACATGCATAATACATAAAAAAAACACCTTATCGCTAAGGTGTTTTTATTTTTAATATTTTTTGAATCCAGTTTAATTTTTTATAAGTAGGGTGCATTTTATCATAATGTTGCATCATATAAACTTGAGATGACACATCTTGACTTTGATTTGGGATTGCGACATGCGATCCATCCCAGTTAATTTCTTTTGCATCGATGTGATCTTTTTTTAGTACGGTAATGTAGTTTTTTAAATACATTTTAAGATTAGTGTCATTAACTGGTGTTAAAATTTCAATACGTCTTTCCGTATTTCGCGTCATTAAGTCTGAAGACCCTAAATACACTTCTTCATAATTTTTACCAAAAATAAATAAACGTGAATGTTCTAAAAATCGTCCGACAATACTCATGACTCGAATGTTGTCTGTTTCACCTTGAATACCAGGTAATAAACAACAGACCCCTCGAACAAACATTTCTATTTGTACACCAGCTTTAGATGCCTTTACAAGTGCTTCAATAATATCAACATCCGTAAGTGCATTCATTTTTAATACGATATATCCTTGATGGCCTTTAGAAGACTCGTGTTCGATCAGTGATAAAATTTTTGGTTTAAGTGTTTCAGGGGCAACAAGTAAATGCGCATAAGAAACATCATATTGACTTAAACTAATCGACTGAAAGACTTTAATCGCATCTTGTCCGATTCCTTGATGACTTGTCATAAGTGAAAAATCAGTATATAAATTGGCAGTGACTTCGTTATAATTTCCTGTACCAATTTGTGTAAAGTACTGAATTTGACCTTTGATTTGTCTTGTTATGACACATAGTTTTGAATGAATTTTAAGTCCTTCAATTCCATACATCACATGGCATCCAGCAGCTTCTAATTTCTCTGAGTAATCAATGTTGTTTTGTTCATCAAAACGCGCTTTAAGTTCAATAATAACCGTGACTTCTTTACCATTTTCTGCTGATTGAATTAAATAATCAACTATTTTTGCACGTCTTGCGAGTCGGTAAATCGTAATTTTAATAGAACGTACAAATGGATCTTTAGCGGCTTCTTCTAATAATCTTAAAAATGGGGTCATTTCATCATAAGGAAATGTCAGTATCATGTCTTTATTTAAAAGTGTTGGAATCATTGCTTGATTTGTATAGCGTTTAAAAGGTTTAAAAGGTGTATCAGATAATGATTGCAACAGTTTTGAAGACATCGTTTCTTTCAAACTTGATACAAAATGATGCGTATGCGGTGTATTTACATGAAAAAATTGATACGATTGAATGTTTAATTTTTCAATAAAAAAATCATGAAACGTTTTTGAAATTGGTGATGAAAGTTCAAGTCTTACTGCAGCTAATCGTTTTCTTTTTTTAAGCATTTCTTTCATTTTAATACGAATATCAACAGAGTCTTCATAAAGATCATCCATTTGAATATCTGCATTTCTCGTCACTGTAAATGCAACTTTTTCTTCGATTTTAAACATATCAAAAATAAGATCGACATATTTATAAATGATGTCTTTTACAAAAACAAACTTTAAGGATTCTCCTGGTAAACGAAATAAGATGTCATTACTTGGAATTGGTACAAGTCCGAACATCGTTCGGTCATTTGATTTCAACAAAACACCGATATGTTCTTTTTTTGATTCGAGATGAGGAAAAGGATGGACACGATCAATGACTTGAGGTGATAATAAAGGAAAAATCATCGATTTAAAATATGTTTTGATGATTTTCTTTTCTTCACTATCTAATTGATCAGGTTTTAAGATAAAAATGTTTTTTTGATGTAACGATTGAATAAGTTCTTGATACACATATTCATGTTTTAAATAATAATTCCGTGTAAAATCATAAATCATTTGAATTTGTTTTTTTATCGGTAATTTCGTTCTTGAGTCGTTTGCATCAGGTTTGACGAGTGCGATATCTAATAACGAACCCATTCGAATCATAAAAAACTCATCTAAGTTTGTTGTAGCAATGGAAAAAAACTTGAGTCTTTCAAGTAACGGGTTTAGTTGATTTTCTGCTTGCTCTAATACTCTTAAATTAAATCTTAACCATGAAATATCACGGTTTTGCATATAGGTCATCTTATGGATTTAATTGTCTTTTCAGTTTTGCATCTAAGTATTTCTGCGCCATATAACCTTCTCTTAATCCATAATAGTTCACAATGACAAGTTTGGCTTGAAATGCTTTTAATATTGTTTTTGCAATAATCATCCCGGGTGTAATTGTGTGAGTACGTTCTGGAATCGTTTGAAATACTTTTAATAATGCTTTTTTCTTTGCTTTTAATGATTTCATAATCTCTTTTAACTGATCATACGATACTTCATTTTCAGGAACATCTAAATGATACGCTTTCGCCAGTTTTAAAACACCTCGCATGGTTCCACCAACACCATACATTGTGAGTTGATCGACATTGTGATTAACGTATGGTTCAATGAGTTTTTCAACTTGATTTTCAATGTTTTTCGCTTCGTCTTTGGTTGGAATAATTTCTTTAACATGCATCATGTACGCATTTAAAGAGCCGATAGGTATTGAAAATGCTTCTTTCACCTGTTTGTTTTCATAAATGACAAGTTCTGTGCTTCCACCACCAATATCTAAAATCATCCCAGAATCAAACTGATTCATGAGTAAAACACCTTTTAAGTCATAAAGGGCCTCATCTTCTCCACTAATTAAATCAATGTTCATGCGTGTTTTTTTATGAATGGTTTCAATGATGTCATCAACATTGGCAGCATTTCTTATGGCTGCAGTTGCAATGACATATTTTTTACGTATATTTAATTTTTTTAAAACTTTTCTAAATTCAATAAGCGTTTTGATTGCTGCTTGAATGCCTTCATTTGACATCACATGTTCTTCATCGATATAACTTGAAAGACCTACGGTTTTCTTTTTACTCAAAACAAGATCTGGTAAACCTTTATTCATTTGATAAATCGATAATCTGATGGTATTTGAACCCATGTCAATAATTGCTTGCATATGTTACCTCTTAAGTTTAGTTTACGCTAAAATATAAAAAACCTCAATAAACCTTTGTGGTTTTTTACATATTTTATGCGTAATAAGAATGTGATTCCTGTTTTTTTTCTAGACGTATTAAATATTCTATTGCAAGTTTAAATTTCTTATCTGAGGCTTGTTTTAAATAGGTTTTTCCTAAATCTTCATTTTTATCAGTGCCAATACCTTCAATCAGCATCACTCCAAGTTGATATAAGACCATAGGTAGTTGTGTGTGTTTGATTGAATCAAGGAGTTGAAATGCTTTTTTTTGGTTTTGATAGATACCATCCCCTAAGAAAAACATCATTGCTAAATTATAGGTTGCAAGCGGAT
>JAQCDH010000063.1 GCA_027620815.1 Bacillota bacterium
CATTCCTTTTATTTCAAGATACCGTAAAGAAGTTACTGGTGGACTTGATGAGGAACAAATCTTTTTAATCCATCAAACATGGTCATATCAAAAAAATCTATTTGAAAGAAAAGAAGATGTGATTCGTTTGATTGATGAAAAAGGCATGCTTACTGACGATTTAAAACAATCGATTTTAAAAGCTGAAAAACTTGTTGATGTTGAAGATTTTTATCGTCCATTTAAAGAAAAGAAAAAAACTAAAGCAACTGAAGCAATCGCGAAAGGTCTTCAAGGACTTTCTAATTTCTTTATGTATTTATCAAATGATGATCCTAAAGAAGAAGCGAAAAAATATATAAATGAAGATGTAAAAACAGTTGAAGAAGCGTTAGAAGGTGCGATGCATATTTTATCTGAGTTTGTTTCTGACGATCCAGACTATAGAAAAGCACTTCGTGAGATGATGCGTGACGGTGAGATTAAATCCACCGTTAAAAAAGGAATTGAAGATGAACGTCAAACCTATTTGATGTACTATGAGTATCAAGAAAAAATTAAAAATATTAAACCACACCGTGTACTCGCATTAAATCGCGGTGAATCTGAAAAAATATTAAACGTGAAAATTGAAGCAGATAAAGAAGCGATGTCTAAACATATTGAATCATCACTCATTAAACACACAGCATCTCAATCTGCAGCCTATATTAAACTTGCCATTGAAGATAGTATTAAAAGACTGATTTATCCTTCTTTAGAGCGTGAAGTTCGTGCTGAGTTATCAGAAGTTGCTGAAGATCAAGCGATTGAAGTTTTCGCTGAAAACTTAAATAAACTCCTACTTCAACCACCTTTAAAAGGTAAAATGATATTAGGGATTGACCCTGCTTTTCGTACAGGGTGTAAGTTATCTGTTGTCGATCAAACAGGTAATGTTTTAACGAAAGGTGTGATTTATCCTCACGAAAAATCAAAAGGAAGTGTTGCAGCAGATAAAGACATCGATCAATCAAAAACAACCCTCTTTCAAATGATCAAAAAATATCATATTGAATTGATTGCGATTGGTAATGGTACAGCATCAAGAGAAACAGAAAGTTTTGTTTCTGAGCTTATTAAAGAATTTAAATTACCAGTTAACTATGTGATCGTCAATGAAGCAGGCGCGTCTGTGTATTCAGCAAGTGAACTTGCACGAGAAGAATTTCCTGATTTTAGCGTCGAAGAACGTTCAGCAGCATCCATTGCAAGAAGACTTCAAGATCCGTTATCTGAACTTGTTAAAATTGATCCAAAGTCGATTGGTGTGGGTCAATATCAACACGATGTGACACCTAAAAAACTAAGTGAATCATTAAACTTTGTTGTCACACAAGCGGTGAACCAAGTCGGGGTCAATTTAAATACAGCGTCTAAATCCCTACTGATGTATGTGTCAGGACTCAATAAATCAAGTGCTGAAAATATTGTGTCTTACCGTCAACAAATTGGTCGTTTTCAAAATAGAAAAGATATATTAAGTGTGCCTAAACTTGGTAAAAAAACCTTTGAACAAGCAGTAGGATTCTTACGTATTCCAGATAGTGATGAAGCACTTGATATGACATCGATTCACCCAGAATCCTACGATAAAGCAAAATCCATCATGAAGATATATGGAATCACTGGTGAGATGTTTGGAAAAGAAGAAGTCAAAGTTCTTGTCAAAGACATTGATAAATCAAGACTCATGCGTGATCTGAACATTGATATGTATACCTTATCAGATATCTTAGATGCATTTGTAGCACCTTTAAGAGATCCAAGAGATCAATTTGCACAACCTATCCTACGTCAAGACATTCTAAAACTTGAAGATTTAAGTGTTGGTATGGAACTTGAAGGAACAGTTCGTAATGTGGTTGATTTTGGTGCATTTATTGATATTGGATTAAAAGAAGATGGGTTATGTCATATTTCTAAACTCGCAAAAAGATTCATTAAACATCCTAAAGATGTGGTTGCTGTTGGCGATATCGTCAAAGTTTATGTCATTAATATTGATTTAAATCGAGGCAAAGTCGGATTATCGATGGTAAAAGAATAATAAAAATGCACGCTTATGGCGTGCATTTATTTTTATACGTTATACGTTGTTGATGATGTATTTCCACCACGACCAGTCCAGTTCGTATGGAAGAATTCACCACGTTTTTTATCTGTTCTTTCATAGGTGTGCGCTCCAAAGAAATCACGTTGCGCTTGTAGTAAATTGGCGGGTAGTTTTTCTGTTGTATATCCATCAAAATAAGCAAGCGCTGATGACATTGCTGGGACTGGAATACCATTTAAAATTGCGTGTGACAACGTCACTCTTAAATCTGGAATAATGGAAGTCATTGTCTTTTTAAAGTAATCATCAAGTAATAAATTATTGAGTGTAGGATTCGTATCATAAGCTGCTTTAATCTTATCTAAGAAAACAGAACGAATGATACATCCACCACGCCACATTAAAGCAATCCCGCCATAATTTAAATCCCACGCATACGTATGTGCAGCTTCTTTCATCAGCGCATAGCCTTGAGTATAAGATAATATCTTCGCAGCATATAAGGCATTTTTTAAGTGATCTAGAAATAAAGCCTTATCACCTTCAAAAGGTTTTATGTGTTTAGGATATACTTTAGAAGCTTCAATACGCTCATCTTTTAAAGCTGATAAAAATCTAGAAAATACAGATTCAGCAATGAGTGTTAGTGGCACCCCATATTCTAGTGCGGCATTGGCTGTCCATTTTCCTGTTCCTTTTTGACCAGCAGCATCTAAAATAACATCAATCAAATGATTACCTGATTCATCTTTATAAGCTAGAATTTGATATGTAATTTCAATGAGATAACTATCTAAAACGCCTTGATTCCAAGTTTTAAAAGTTTCTGACATCTCATCATTAGACATCCCTAAATAATCTTTCATAATATGATACGCTTCTGTAATCAGTTGAATATCTCCATATTCAATACCGTTATGGACCATTTTCACAAAATGACCGGCACCGTCTTCTCCAACCCAGTCACAACATACACTACCGTCTTCAACTTTTGCAGCAATTCCTTGCAAAATAGGTTTCACAAGTGGCCACGCTTCTTTAGAACCACCGGGCATAATAGATGGACCTGTGAGCGCACCTTCTTCACCACCTGAAACACCTGTTCCAATAAAGTGAAGCCCTTTTTCTCTTAAATAATGAGTACGTCTTGTTGTATCGTGATATAAAGAATTACCGCCATCAATGATGACATCCCCTTCATCTAAAAGTGGAATCAATTGTTCAATGACCTGATCGACTGGATGTCCAGCTTTAATCATCAACATCACTTTTCTAGGTTTTTTAAGCATGGATACTAACGTTTTAACGTCATCTGTTCCACCAATAGGTAAACCCGTTGCTCGTCCGTTGATAAATGTATTGACAGTTTCTATTTTTCTTGAATTAACAGCGACTGAAAATCCCTTAGAAGCCATATTTAAAGCTAGGTTTTCACCCATTACTGCAATTCCGATTAATCCAATGTCATATTGCATAGTATTATTACCTCTTTATCGTTAGATACATACGTTATCATTGTATATGTATTTTAACAATGAGTCAAGGCAAAGAAGTTTACTGAATATGTTGACACAAAACGAAAAATGATATATTCTATTATAGCGTTACGGAGTAGTACTCAAGTGGTGAAGAGGACGGTTTGCTAAACCGTTAGGTCGGGTAACCGGCGCGAGGGTTCAAATCCCTCCTGCTCCGCCAGTCGGGGCCCGTTGGAGAAATGGTTAACTCACATG
Source organism: Bacillota bacterium (assembly GCA_027620815.1). GTDB lineage: Bacteria > Bacillota_I > Bacilli_A > Acholeplasmatales > Acholeplasmataceae > UBA8290. The sequence goes on from JAQCDH010000063.1 coordinate 3,808, forward strand.
CCTTTCACGCATGCATTCACGGGTTCGAACCCCGTACGGGTCACCAAATTTATCCGTGAGAAAGTCAGCATACATGCTGGCTTTTTTTGTTGATAAAGCCGTTTGTTTTTTAAGTCAAAATCAAATGATTTTAGTATAAAAGTCAAAAATGGGATATGAAAACTAAAACCTACTTGTAAGTAAGTTGGATTTCCAATTTTTGAAAGTCCACTCAGGGAATAGCACCAGTTTTTGATTTTGAGAAAGTTTCGATAACTTACTTGTAAGTAATTTTTGATGTGGTAAGTGTGGTAGGCGGGATTAGTGCGGGAGAAATCACCAATGTCATTGGTTTCATTATTCAAGGTGGTATGACCATTACAGACTTACTTGTTGCACAAATAGGAACACAACCAGGAATCCTTTTCGATTTTGGTTGCGTTGTTATTAAATGCGGAATTGATAAATATTTTCAACAACAAAATCAAAAATAATGAATTATTTATGCATTACATGTCATGGATTCTCGGGTATATTCGAGAACTTTTATGGGTCACTCAAATTAATAAGAAGCGCTTTTCTCAACCGTGGGAAGGGCTTTTTGATTATATAGATTAGATAGCCGATAATACATTAATAAATAAAATGAGGAGAGAATAATCAAGCATTTGTCTTGTCACATTTAACATCAGGTTGTAGAAT